>CAIXAA010000423.1 GCA_903917305.1 uncultured Myxococcales bacterium
AGGTTTCTTCGTTTCGTTCAACCTGGGCTATGCCACCGCGGGCGGCAAGGACGGTCCGATCATTCCGCCCCTGCAGCAGGGCAGCACCCCGCCGCCCGTCGGTACGCCGGATACGGGGGCTCTGAAGGCGGCGGCGCCGAGCCGCTACAACCGCGGGGTGACCACGAATCAGGGCTCGGGCGCTGCCCTCGCACTGCAAATCGGTTACAACATCCTCGGTTATGCGTCATTGTGGGCGGATCTCAGCTGGCACGGCACCTTTGGGTCCACCGTCGACATGGCGGGCACCGGAACGGCTGCGGCGATGGTCGGCTTCCACCCGCTGCGCTTCGTCCGCGACGGTCAGCTGCCGGTGGACGTCAAGCTCTACGGTGGCTATGGCTTCTTCGACATCAACTACTACTACGAAGCCGAGTTCCAGATCGACGCCAAGGGCAAGGCCTGGACCGGCACGGCGCTGCCGTTCGGCGTGCAGACCGAGTACATGCTCAGCGAGCACTTCGCCCTGGGCCTGGATCTGCGCCTCGTGAAGGCCAGCTACGACAAGTGGATCTACAACAACGACAAGGACATCGCCTCGCACCTGTCGACCCCGGAGACCACGCTGCGCTTCGAGCCGCGCATCAGCTTCGCTGGCCACTTCTAGCCCATGCCACGCAGCCGCGTCCTGATCGTCCACACGGGCGGCACGTTGGGCATGGCCCAGCCGGACCGGCGCCGCCTCGATCTGGCGCCCGCCGCGCACCTGGAGCGGTTGCTGGCCCGCGTGCCAGAGCTGTCTGAAATCGCACACATCGACCTTGTCGCGCCCTGGAACGTCGACTCCTCGGACGTGGGGCCGGCGCAGTGGCAGGCGTTGGCGCAGCTGCTGACGGAGCGTGGCGGCATCGGCCGGCCGGCAGGCGAAGGCTACGACGGCATCGTCATCATTCAAGGCACAGACACCATGGCGTTTTGCGCGTCCGCGCTGGCGTTCATGCTGCGCCACCTCGACCGTCCGGTGGTGCTGACCGGTTCGCAGCGGCCCCTCGAGGCGTGGCGAACGGACGCTCGCGCCAACCTGGCTGCCGCGGTGGAGTGCGCGACGCGCAACATCCCGGAAGTGCTGGTGGTCTTTGGCGACTCGATCCTGCGCGGCTGTCGCGCCACGAAGTCGGATGCCAATGACTACCAGGCCTTCGAGACGCCGGACCAGCCACCGCTCGGCCGCATCGGCGTGTCGCTCGACATCGACTGGCCGCGGGTGCGCAAGCCGCACGGCACGTTCGCGCTGGAGACGGCGCTGGACCCGCGCGTGCTGGCGCTGACGGTGTTCCCGGGCCTCGACGTGCGCACCTTGGAGGACCTCCTGCGCGCGGATGCGAGCCAGCGGGTGCGGGCGCTGGTCGTGCGCGCCTTTGGCGTGGGCAACGTGCCAAGTCAAGGATCTGCAAGCCTGGTGCCCCTTTGTGAGTCCTTGCGTGATCAAGGCGTTCACGTCGTCATCTCGAGCCAGTGCCACCGCGGCGGCACCGATGCCGGCCTGTACGCCGGCGGGCGGGCGCTGCTCGCTGCCGGCGCCATCGAGGCGCGCGACATGACCTTCGAGGCCATCGTGACCAAGACGATGTGGGCGCTGGCGCGGCCGGAACGAAGTTTTACCGAATGGTTCTCAACGGATCTCGCCGGCGAGGTCACGTTGCGCCGCGCTACCTGAACGAACGTGTCACGCCGCCGCGTTTCCGCTACCATGGCCGAGCGCTGGCGCCACCGCCGCGAAACGTTGCCCATGATCCGTCGCCCCGCCGCCCTCCACGCCCTGCTCTGCCTCTGCACCGCGTGCGGTTCGGCGGCGGCGACGTTCGATCCGCCGGACGTCGCGGCGGACGTGGTCGTCGATGCCGTGACCACGGTCGACGTCCACTTCGATATCGCCAAGCATGACACGAAGTTGTGGGGCTCCGACACGCACACGGGCACCGACGTCAAGGAGCTGTGCGCCAACCTGCTCGATGACAACGACGACGGCCGCATCGACGAAAACTGCTGGCCGGCACCGAACTTGCGCGCCGATCAGACCTGGACGGATCTCGGCGTCTTCCAGCTGCCCACGACGCAGGACGCGGCGCCGGTCGCGACCTTCGGCGCGCCGCTCAAGAACCAGGGGATGCTGCTGATTGGCCGTGAAGCCGGCGAAGTGCCTAGCCTTTATGTCTGGGCCGAGACGCTGACGTCGCCGGCGGGCATCGCGGTGCTGACGCAGACGAACTGGGCCAAGTCCCTCAACCGCGCAAGCCCGGCCATCGGCGGCGCGACGGCGCTGGTCGGCATGGCACCGGAAGTCAGCCTGATTGCGGGCCCTTGGAGCTTCAGTTTCACGCGCAGCAATGACTTGCCGCTCGCCTACAAGGGCTCGCCGGCGGGTGGCTGGCTGCACTACGGCGTCCTCGCGCGGCCGGAGATCGCGCAACCCAAGGCCGTGACGCTGGATCTTGACGTCTACATCGCGCCGGGCACGGCGTTGCCGGCCGCAAGCCTGCCGACGTCGCCGCAATGGAAGCAGATCCAGAAGAAGATCGAGACGATATGGCTGGCCGCGCACTTGAAGCTGGGCACGGTGCAGTTCTACGACATCGACGGGGATGCGGGCAAGCAGTTCAAATACCTGGACAATGTCATGGCCGGCGACGCCACCAACGAACTGACGCTGTTCTACACCTATGCCGGGACCCAGCATCCGAAGTCG
Source organism: uncultured Myxococcales bacterium (assembly GCA_903917305.1). Taxonomy (GTDB): domain Bacteria; phylum Myxococcota_A; class UBA9042; order UBA9042; family UBA9042; genus CAIXAA01. The sequence continues at coordinate 2,726 of CAIXAA010000423.1, forward strand.
ACGGCGGCCATCCTGGTGCTGGCCAGCGGCCTGGATGACCATGGCGTGTCGGTCGCGGCCGGTCTGTCGCAGCTCGCGGGCGCGCCGGGGCTGGCGGGCTCGCGCCTGGGTGGGATGGCGGTGGCGATCGACGACAGCTTGTGGGCGCAAGTGCTTGCCGCTGGCCCCGATTCGACAGCCGCGGCCGACATGTGGGGCGTGGTGATCGCGCACGAGATGGGCCACTTCCTGGGGCTCTGGCACACGGACGAAAACGACGGCTCCCTGCACGACCCGCTCGGCGACACGCCGGAATGCGACAAGCCCGATCCGCAGTTGACGCCGGACGTCTGCCCGATCCAGGCCAAGTACCTCATGTTCTGGAGCCCGAAAGGCACCACCGTCACGCCGTCGCAAGTCGCGGTCGTGCGGCGGCATCCGGCCCTGCGCTGATCGGCGCGGCCCTCGATTGACGCTCCTGGCGGGGCGGATGTACTGTCGCCGCGCACGACGGAGGCTTCCATGACCCTTGCAGCACGTTGGTTTTGCGCCCTGGCCCTGATCCTTGTGTCCCCTGCCGCTTTTGCCGATCCGGTGAGCGCCGTGGCCGATATCCTGCGCCAGTCCGGCCAGTTCGGCGTCGCGCGCGGTCCGAACACGGTGGACGACGCGACCAAGGCGCAGCTCCTCGATCTGGCCAAGACGACGGCGGCCAAGACCGGTGCCAAGACCTACCTCGTCATCCTGCCCTCCGGGACCGATCCGGCGCCTTTCATCGCGAATTACGACAAGTTGGGCATGACCGGCAAGGATGCGCTCATCGTGTCGAACGGGCCGGTGTGGGATCTGCGCTGCAACGCGCTGTCGGCCGCGGAGAAGCAAGGCGTGCTCGACCGGGCGATGCGCGCTGGCGGCAAGCCCTTAGAGAAGATGCAGCATTTGACGGGGGAGCTGTCGACCGCGCTGACCAGCACCAAGGCGCAGGTCGCAGGCAGCCAGGGCATGACGTGGAACGAGTTCCAGCACGCCAACGCCGGCAAGGGCTGGGACGGCGCGCGCATGTCCAAGGAATATCAAGCCTATCGCTCCGGATCGGCGACCACGGGCACGACGGCGATGACGACGTCTCCGGCGCCGGCTTCGGGCCACGCCCAGGGCACCTCCTGGTTTGGTCTGAGCTTCTTCGTCCTGGCGGTCGTCGGGCTCGTCGGCTGGGTGGTCTACCGCCGCCGCAAGCGCGACGCGAACCTGGCGGCCGAGATGAAGCAGGCGCTCGCCGGCCCCGAGTCGACGATGGCGGATCTGTACCTGGGCCTGGAAAGCGGCAAGAACTATGGCGATTTGCTCGAGACGGCGAACAACGTCGACGAGCGCATCAAGGCCCTCAAGTCAGCCCCGCCCACGCGCGAGAACATCGCGAAGGCTGCGGCGCTGAACGAAGAGGCGAACCGCGTGCGGTCGCTGTTCAACCGCGCACGCTAGACTCGAACTCAGATTCTATCCAATCACTTGAACCACGATTGAACACCAAGAGGATGACATGCGGTTGACGGCTCAAGCGCGCATCTACCTGCCTGGCGAGGACGTCTTTCGCAAGCCGACGTTCTGGGACAACGTCAAAGGCATGTTCGGCTCCGACGTCGACCTGCGCACGGGCGAGACCCGCGTCACGCGCGACGTGCTGGCATTGACGGAGCAAATCCAGCAAGGTCTGGCACTTGCGGGGATCACGAACGCGGTCAGCCTGGTCGTCGACACCGACGTCATCTACCAGGACATCGACGGCGTGCCGAACGATGCCGGCCTGCTGGTCGCGGCGATGCGGCGCGCGTCTTCGCGGTTCTCTCAAGGGTTCAATGTGTTGCGTGCGGTGTTCGAGCTCGAGGCCCAAGGGCTGCACAGCCTCATCGAAGTGACCGTGCGCGCCGTGCACAAGAAGACCGAGCCGAGCGCCACGGTGGCCGTGGGTTCGCGCATCCTGGAGCTGCGCCCGGCGGACGGCGAGGACATCGAGGCGGCCAAGGATCGCATCGGCCGCGCACTGGGCAACGCGCAGCTGGTGCCGACCTACCGCGGCATCCTGACGAGCCAGACGCAGACGCTGCAGGCTGCGTTGCAGCGGGTGTTCGCCAATGGTCAGGTAGAGTTGGACCCGGTGGACGCCCAGGTCGTGCGCCCGAGCGGCGCGGACGTGCGCGCGCTGGGCCAGGATTCGACGTCGCGGCATCCGGATCTCCGCGACGTTCCTGTGTATCCGCGCGCAGGCTACTACGGCGCGGGCTACGATCCGTGGGGCACGTACTACCGCGATCCGATGGACACGTTCGTGAACCTCATGATCATCGATGCGATGTTGAGTCCGCGATCTTATTGGGGATATGGGCCAGGATTCCTCGGCAGCCACTGGTCCAGCTACGGCGCCCCGGTGAACATCATCAACTACAACGGCTCGCCCATCTGCAGCGCCGACCAGATTGGCGATCATGCTGCCCAGTTCAGCGCCGCCGCGCAGATTGCCGACTCCGACTTCAGCACGGCGCAGTGGGACGACCGCGCGCTGGCAGGCTACGACGCGCAGGACAGCAACTGGAGCCAGTACAGCTCCGGCAGCGCCAGCAACGACGCGGCCAACACCTTTGATTGCGCGGGCTACGACGACAAGCCGGGCACGGGCAGCTTCGACTGCGCCGGCGCCGCCGATTGCGCGGCGAGCGACTGCTCCTGGGACTGCTCGAGCGATTGCTCCTGGGACTGCTCCAGCGACTGCTCGAGCGACTGCGGCGGGGACTGGTGACGCTCTCCCTCGCGCAGATGACCATGGAGCATGACCGCCACGCCCTGCCCATCCGCCGTGCACCGGACCTCTACATGGGGTTGTGCGGCAGCCGGCACTTTGCGCACAATCCAAATGGTTACGAGGCTTTGGCGCTGCTCGGCCGCCGCGGCTGGCTGATGTTGCAAGCGGCGGACGGTCGATCGGCGCGCGAGGTCGCGCTGGACGTGGCGGGCGGCGACGCGGACGAGGCGCGCAAGTGCTTGAGCGAACTGCCGCTTCTGCTGCGCAACGGCTTCGTGCGATCGCCGGGCGTGCCACTGGCGCAGCCGCCGGGGCCGCCGGAGCGGGTGTTCAACGCCTGGCTGCACCTGACGAACGCGTGCAATCTGGCCTGCCCCTACTGCTACATCCAGAAAGATGCCGGGCACTTGGACGAGCAGACCGCGGCGCGCGTGCTGGCAGCCATCGAGGCGACGGCGCAATCCGGGGAGGTCGACCGCGTCCACGTGCGCTTTGCCGGCGGCGAGCCGATGCTGCGCTTTGCCGCCCTGCAGCGGTTTCACCAGCAAGCGACCGAGGTTTGCGGGCGGCATGGCGTGCGCTTCTCGGCGGCGGTGCTGACCAACGGGACGGTGATGCCCAAGGAGGCGGCGGCGTGGCTGCGCGATGCGCAAGTCTCCGTTTCCGTGTCGATTGACGGCGTGGGCACCGCGCAGGACGTGATGCGGCCGGTGGTGGGCGGCGGATCGTCGGCGGCGCGGGTCGAAGCCGGGCTGGATGTCCTGCAAAATGCCGGGATTGCGCCCTACGGCCTGGTCACCGTGGGCGACAGCAACTTGGAAGGACTGCCGGTTCTGGCACGCTGGCTCAGCGACCGCGGCATCGGCTTTCGGCTGTCCCTCGTGCGCGATCTCGAATGGGGACGCGGACTTCTGGACGATCGGCACGGCGCCGGCGCAGCGCCTTCGGAGGCAGAGCCGGGCATGCTCGCGGGCGAAGCGCTGTGGCGCGTGCAGCGGGTGCTCGGCCAGACGTATGACGTCCTGGAAGCAGCTGTCGTGCAAGGCGCAACGCCGTCCTTTCGCCGCACGCACCGCTTCTGCGACCTGGAGCTGTGGCGGCCCATCCAGAAGGCCTGCGGCGCCGGCGAATCCTACCTGGCGATCAGCGACAAGGGCGAGTTCAGTCCTTGCCAGGCCGCCTTGCACCAGCCGGGCACGCAGCCGCTGCGCGGCGACAGCCTGCGCATCCAGGCGCGCAGCCAGACGCAATTCAGCGATTTCTCGAGCAAACATGGCAATCCCGAGTGCAACCGCTGCCAGCACCGCTCCAGCTGCGCCGGCGGCTGCCCCCTGCTCCTGCACCGCCGCGCCGGCGACATCGAAGGTCGCTCGCCGTATTGCGAAGTCTTCCGCGCCGTCATTCCCCGCATCCTGCGCATCGCCGCCCAAGAGCTGCTGCGCGACGAGGCCGCCCGTGTCCCTGTTCTTGCTCGCTGATCTCAACCTGTTGGAACGCTTCGAGCCCTACCTGCACCGCCGCTGGGCCGGCAACGACGTCGAAACCTGGGTCACGGTCCTGGCGCTGCTGATCTTCGGCTACATCGGCGGCCGCGTCGTCGCTTTCGTCATGGCGCGCATCGTGCCGCGCCTGACGGCGCACACCGAGACGCAGATCGACGACCAGATCGTGCTGCGCACGGGCAAACCCATCGCCATGCTGGTGTTCTTCGGCGCAGCCTGGTACGCGGTGCAGCACGTCCTGCACCTGCACCGGCACCTGCAACGCATCCTGGTCGACGGCGTCCTGGTGGCGATCGGCGTGGTCGCGGCGATCATCCTGCTGCGAACGATCGACGTGCTGTTCGAGGAAGGCGTCGAGAAGTGGGCCGAGCGCAAGCAGCCGCCCGTCAGCGTTCACTTTGTCTATTTCACGCGTACGGTCCTCAAGGTCCTGGCCGGGACGTTCGTCGCGGTCGCGATGTTGCAGCGCATCGGCTTCGACGTGCTCTCGGTGCTGACCGGCCTGGGCATCGGCGGTCTGGCCATCGCGCTCGCTGCGCAGGAGACGCTGGGCAACATCCTGGGAAGCCTGCAGATCATGACCGACCGGCCGTTCGCGGTCGGCGACGTGATCAAGTGGGACGGCAAGACCGGCCGCGTCAGCGAGATCGGCATGCGCTCGACGAAGATCGTGCTGGCTTCGGGCGTCAAGGTCATCGTGCCGAACAAGAAGATCGCCGAGAGCGCCATCGAAAACCACAGCCATGTCAACGGCTTGGTGCGCGACTTCACGCTGCATCTCAGCTATCGCACGACGGCGGCGCAGATGCGGGAGGCGGTCGACATCGCCAAGGCAGTGCTCGCGGAGCAGCCCGAGATCCATGCGGAGTTCAGCGCTGCTTTCGCGGGGTTCGATGACAATGCGCTCAACCTGCGCGTCATCTACAAGGTGCAGGACATCACGAAGTCGGCGGCCGTCGGCGAGACGGTGAACTACGCCTTGCACGAGCGGCTGGCGGGTGCGGGGCTGGACCTGGCATGGCCGACTCGCTCGGTGCAGCTGCTGAACCAGCCGAAATTATAGCCTTCCGCAGGTATTGCACTCTTCGGTCCACGGCGTGTCGTCCAGCACCGCATCCGGCAGCGGCGCCTGGCAGGTGACGCACAGCCCCCACGCCGGCGTGCCCAACCGCCTTTGCGCACGGCTGATCTGGTTCAGGAAGCGGCGCAGCTTCTCCTCGGGCTTCTCGCCGGGCTTCTGCTCGTGCGGCATCTTGAGGGTCGCCAGCGTCACGTTCTTGCCGGCGAGGATGTCCGTCAGCTTCTGGTTGATATCCATGCCTTTTCTGCCCAAGTCGGTGCGCAGGCGGGCCAGGCGGGCGGGATCGATCGGTTCGTGCATCTTGCCTCCGGTTGGCAAGCCTGCGCCCGGCAGGCGCCGCTGGCAAACATGCCCCAGGCAAAGGACGCTGCAGGGTCGTGCCTTGCCACGACACCGGTTTGTCCTACCATGAAGTTCACGGCAGATCGCGCAACCGCAACCCGAGAGTACCCAGAAGGTCATGGCCAATTCCGAAGATCAGAAGAATGAACAGGAAGGTCTCCTTCTTGCGACGCACCCCAAGGTCAAGCGCCCGGCGCTGTACAACGTGCTGGTGCACAACGACGACTACACGACGCAGGAGCTGGTGGTAGAGATCCTCAAGAATTTCTTCCACAAGAGCGACACGGAGGCGCGGCACATCATGTTGACCGTGCACCACAAGGGCATGGGCGTCGCGGGCACCTACAGCCGTGACATCGCGGAATCGAAGGTCGTTCAGGTGACCGACTATGCGCGGACGCAAGGTGCGCCGCTCAAGCTGACCACCGAACCGGCCTGAGGTGAGTGCAAGATGCTGAGCATCGAACTCGAGATCGCCATCCAGGTTGCCGCCAGCGAGGCGCAGGTGCGCCGGCACGAGTTCTTCGGGCTGGAGCACATGCTCTACGCGCTGCTGCACGACAGCACGACGGCGCAGGTCATCACGCGCTGTGCCGGGTCGGTGCCCAAGCTGCGCGACACGCTGACGGACTACCTGGAGCACCAGATCGAGTCGCTGCCCGAGGGCGTGGAGATGACGACACAGCCGACGCTCGGCCTGCAGCGCGTCATCCAGCGCGCGGCGATGCACGTGCGCGGGGCGGGCAAGAAGCGCGTCGCGGGGCCGAACGTGCTGGTGGCGATGTTCAGCGAGGACGACTCGTTCGCCGTCTACTTCCTGCAGCAGCAAGGGATTACGCGGCTGGACCTGGTGACGCACCTGTCGCACGGCGACGTCGATGACGACCGGCCGGATCCCGGGATGATGCACATCGACCGCGGCGAGGACGCGGAGGACGAGGAGGAGACAGAGGAGACGGACGATGCGGCGCCGGGCAAGGAAGGCGGCGCGCTGGCGGCGTACTGCGTGAACCTCAATGAAGAAGCGCGTTTGGGCCGCGTGGATCCGCTCGTGGGCCGCGACGAGGAGCTGCAGCGCATGGCGCAGGTCCTGATGCGGCGGCGCAAGAACAACCCGATCCTGGTGGGCGATTCGGGCACGGGCAAGACCGCGATTGTCGCGGGGTTGGCGCTGGCCATCACCCAAGGCAAGGCGCCGCAGCCGCTGCACGACACGACGGTGTATTCGCTGGACCTGGGCGCGCTGCTGGCGGGCTCCAAGTACCGCGGCGATTTCGAGAAGCGCCTCAAGGGCGTGCTCAAAGCGCTGGCCGAGCAGAAGGACACGATCCTGTTCATCGACGAGCTGCACACCATCATCGGTGCGGGCGCGACCAATGGCGGGTCGATGGATGCCTCGAACCTGCTCAAGCCGGCGCTGGCGAGCGGGGCGCTGCGCTGCATTGGCTCCACGACGCACGAGGAGATGCGGACCCACGTGCTGCGCGACAAGGCTTTTGCGCGTCGTTTCCAGAAGATCGACGTCGGCGAGCTGTCGGTTGAAGACACGACCGCAGTCCTCAAGGGCCTGCGGCGGCACTACGAAGACCACCACCACGTGACGTATTCGGATGCGGCGCTTGGGGCGGCGGCGACACTGGCGGCGCGCTTCTTGAAGGACCGGCGCATGCCGGACAAGGCCATCGACCTGATGGACGAAGCGGGCGCGGCGGTGCGGCTGCGCGCGGCAAATGCCAATGGGAACAAGGTGGAAGCGACGGATCGGCCGCGGCTGCGCGTGACGACGCGCGACATCGAGCGGGTGCTGGCCAAGATGGCGCAAATCCCGGAGCGACAGGTCTCGACCGACGACCGCCAGCAGCTCGCCGATCTGGAAGTGCGGCTGGGCGAAGTGGTCTTCGGCCAGGACGACGCGGTCAAGCAAGTGGCGACGGCGATCAAGGTGGCGCGCGCCGGGCTCGGCGATCCGCAGAAGCCCATGGGAAGCTTCCTGTTTACCGGCCCGACCGGCGTCGGCAAGACGGAACTGGCCAAGCAATTGGCGCTGGTGCTGGGCCTGAACTTCATCCGCTTCGACATGTCCGAGTACATGGAGCGCCACACGGTGTCGCGCCTGATTGGCGCCCCGCCCGGCTATGAGGGCTTCGATCAAGGCGGATTGTTGACGGAGGCCATCTCCAAGACACCGCACGCGGTGCTGCTGCTCGACGAAATCGAAAAAGCGCATCCGGACGTGTGGAGCGTGCTGCTGCAGGTGATGGACCACGGCACCTTGACGGACAACAACGGCAAGTCCTCGGATTTCCGGCATGTGGTCCTGATCATGACGTCGAATGTCGGCGCGCGCGACCTGGAAAAGGGCCGCGTCGGATTTGGCGAGAACGGGCCGAGCGAGGGCGACGACGACAAGGAATACAAGTCGATCTTCACGCCGGAGTTCCGCAACCGCCTGGATGCACGCATCAAGTTCGGCCGGCTGAGCCCGGCGGTCACGACGCGGATTGTCGACAAGTTTGTCGCGCAATTGGAGGGCCAGCTGGGCGATCGCAAGGTCAGCCTGGAAGTGGCGCCGGCGGCCCTCAAGTGGCTGGCCGAGAAGGGCTATGACCCGAAGTTCGGCGCGCGGCCGATGGCGCGGCTCATCCACGAGGAGCTGCGCAAGCCGCTGGCCGACGAGCTGCTGTTCGGACGGCTGGTGCGCGGCGGCAGCGTCGTCGTCGACCTCCAGGACGGCAAGATCGTGTTTCGCATCGAGGCGCGCGCGGTGAGCGGGCAGAAGACGGAGGCCGTCGTCGCGTAGCATCTTGACGGGTCCCATGCGCGGAGCGATCGTGCGCCGCCTGCCGGTCCGCAGCCGGCAAGGGGCGCGCATGAGTGAAAAGATCGCTTTGGTCACGGGTGGCAACCGCGGTTTGGGTTTCGAGACGGCGCGCAAGCTGGCGATGCGCGGCTTCCACGTCATCCTGACGGCGCGCAAGGCGTCGGAAGGACAGGCGGCGGTGGCGCAAATCCTGGCCACGGTGCGCGGCGCCCAGGCGCAGAGCCTGGTGCTCGATCTGGCGTCGTTCGCGTCGATCCACGCTTGCGCGGACGCGTTTCACAAGCTCGGGCTGCCGCTGCACCTGCTGGTGAACAACGCCGGGCTGCTGACGACGAACCCCAAGCCCGCGTTCACGCAGGAAGGTTTCGAGCTGACGCTGGGGACCAACCACATCGGCCATTTCCTGCTGACGCACCTCTTGCTGGGCGATCTGCGGCGCTCGGCGCCGTCGCGCGTGGTGGTGGTGGCGTCGGGGATGCACAAGGCGGGCGTGGGGCCGGGGCCCGGGCCGGACTTCGACTACGGCAACTTGAAGACCGAAAAGGGCTTTCATCCGGTCACGGCGTACCGCAACTCCAAGCTGGCGAACCTGTGGTTTGCCTTCGAGCTGGACCGGTTGGTGCGCGGCGAGGAGATCGCGGTGCTGGCGGTCTCCCCCGGTTGGGTGCCGGAGACGCAGGCGGACGCGCGGCCCAGCGGCTTTCAGCGCTTGCTGTTTCGCAGCGTCCTGCCGCGCCTGCCCTTTGCGCGCACGCTGGCGCAAGGCTCTGACAACACCGTGTTTGCCGCGACAGATGCCAAGCTGCAGGACCAGAGCGGCGGCTACTACGAGGACCTCAAGCCGGGCCTGCTGTCGGATGACGCCAAGAGCGTCGAGCAGGCGCAGCGGCTCTGGCAGGCGAGCCTCGGGTGGACCGGCATCGAGCGCTTTGGCGCGTAGGTCCGTCGCCTGCACCCTTTTGCCAGACCGTGGCTCAAGCGGCACGCTGTGCGAACGACCGCACAAGGAGCCACCATGAAACCTGTGAAGATCACTGGACGCCTGCGCGTGCTGCGCTGGGCCGGGCTGTTGTTGCTGGCGAACTGCGGCCGCGAAGTCGCGCACGACCCGCAGCCCATCGCCGCCGGCACTGCAGAAGCGGCCGCGCCGGCTGCGGAAGTGGAGACGGTCGACGCCGCCCGCTTCAAGTCGGCGGCCGAAGCGGGTGGCGGCATCTACCTGGACGTGCGCACGCCGGGCGAGGTGGCGCGCGGCCGCATCCCGAACGCGAGCGTGATCGACATCAACGACCCGAAGTTCATCCAGAAAGTCAGCCTGATGCAGAAGGACAAGCCGGTGTTCGTCTATTGCGCGTCGGGCGGGCGCAGCGCTGCGGCGGCGGAGAAGATGAGCACGCTGGGCTTCAAGAAGCTCTACAACTTGCAAGGCGGCTTGCGCACGTGGATCGCCGCTGGCTTCGAGGTCGAGAGCAGTCCCACGACCGAAGTGCGCGGGCAAGGCATGGATCCTGCTGCCTTTGGCGCGCTGGTGAAGGGCGAGAAGCGCGTGCTGGTCGAGTTCCACACGCCCTGGTGCACGCCGTGCCGCAAGATGGCGCCGATCGTCGGCGCGCTCAGCGACGCCTGGAAGGGCCGCGCGCGCATCGTGCAGCTGGATGTCGAGTCGAGCGAGGCAGTTGCGCAGCGCGAGCACATCCAGGGCGTGCCGGTGTTCGTGCTGTACGTCGACGGCAAGGAGAAGTGGCGGCACTCCGGCGAGCTGACCCGCGAAGCGCTGGAGGCGGAGCTGGGCAAGCCCTAGCTTTGGCCCTTGAACCTGCCCCCCGCGCCACGTAGCCTGTCGCCTCAGCAGCGTTCCGCTCTGCCGAGGTTTCCCGTGCATCAGATCCTGAGAATCGCCTGCACCATTGCGGTGTTGCTCGTGCTTGCCCTGCCCGCTTCCGCCCGCGAGATCGATCTGGCCACGGCCTGGTCGCGCAGCGATGTGGTCGTTGTGGCGCAAGTGCTTGATCCTGCCAGCGATCTTGTCGATCTGCCGGTGAAGGGCCAGCCGCCGTTTCAACGCCAGATTCGCCTGTATGCGACGCTCAAGACGCTGCGCGGCAAGGCTCCTGCGCGGCTGCGCGTGGACGACGCAGGCTGGCGCGCGCAATGGCAGGCGCAGCGCGCTTGTGCGGGACGCAAGGACTGCGCGATGCCGGTGGTGGATCGCTACCGCGGCACGCTGAGCCGCGAGCCCGTGCCCGGCAACCGCGTGCTGCTGTTCCTCAAGCGGACGCACGACGGCTTGGAGCTGACGGCCAGCCTGGCCATCGATGCCGCGACGCGCGAAGCCGACCTGCCGGTCTCTGCGGGGAAGCGATGAAAACACGCGTGCTTGCCGTCCTCATCGCCCTGCTCTTGCCGGCCGCGGCGCTTGCCAAGGTCTGTCCGAAAGGCACGACCACGCCCGGCATCGACGTCTCCGCATGGCAAGGCACGATCGACTGGGCCAAGGTCAAGGCGACCGGCCAGAAGTTCGTCATCGCCCGCGTCAGCTACGGCACGAAGGCCGATTCGGAGTTCGACAGCTACTGGCCGGCCATGAAGCAGGCCGGATTCATCGTCGGCGCCTACCAGTTCTTCCGGCCGAACCAGGACGTCATCGCCCAGGCGGACCTGCTGCTGCAGAAGATGGGGCCGATGGGTCCAGGCAGGTTGCCGCCCACGCTCGATGTCGAGGAGGCCGATGGCATGACGCCGGCGCAGATTGAAGCCGGCGTCGCACAATGGGTTTCGTACGTGCAAGGCAAGACCGGCGTGGCGCCGATCATCTACACCGGCGCCTGGTTCTGGGATCCGTCGGTGATCAGCACGGCGCAGTCGACGCTGGATCTGTGGACGTCCAACTACTGCACCAACTGCTGCGCCGGTGTGCCAGCCGCCTGGAAGGATTGGGCCATCTGGCAGTTCGACGACAAGGGCGTCGTCAGCGGCATCGCCGGCGACTGCGACATGGACGAATTCAACGGCAATCTCACGGCGTTGCAGACCTACGCCAATGGCGGGGGCACGGTGACGCCGCCGACGTGCGTGCAGATCAACGAAAGCCTGGCGACGTCCGTCGCTTTCACCAACAACAATCCCTACAACAGCAAGTCGTGCGTGGTCGGCGACACGGACTACTACTCGTTCTCCGGCTGCGGACCGTTTACGAGCACGACGGTGGCCAACGCCAGCAGCTTCGATTGTTCTTGCGCGATCTTGGACAACACC
>CAIXAA010000424.1 GCA_903917305.1 uncultured Myxococcales bacterium
TCGGTCCATGGGTCGCGCACCGTCGAACGGCGCGGTGTGTAGGGCGTGATGGGGCTGAGTTCGAGCATGCGGACACCTCCGGGTGGAGAGTGTGCCGTCAGGCGATGGTTGGGGTCAGTGCGGCGACTACCGGGCGGTTACCTTGAAGTTGAGGGGGATCGGCACGGTATGCCTCGCGTGGTCGAACACGGCACAGACGTGATCGTACTGCTGATCGGGCAACAGCGAAGTCGGCCGCCGCATCGCCATCTGCCAGGACATACCCTCGCGCGGTTCTCAGGCCCTCTTGCGCCGGTGGCGCGCGGGCGGCGGTGGCCACGATTGCGGATCATCCGGCAAGCGTATCTCGCCCCGCACGACCTTCCACGCCAGGTCGCCAGGGTCACGCACGAGCGCGCTGAGGAAGACCGGTAGGGGGCGCTTGATCTCGCCCGCGTTCCAGCGCGCGAGCGTGCGTTCGAAGTGAGCGTTGCTGTAGAGCGCCATCCACAAGAGCATCTGCTCGCTCGACTTTGCCAGCCTTCCGTCTTCGGTCGAGAACCGCTCGTCCATCGAGCGCACGATCGGCGCCACCTCGGCGTCGGGAAGGCGAACGCCGAGGACCTCTTCGACGACTTCCTGGATCCGCCGAGCGTGCATGTCGAGCGCGATCTCGGGGATGTCCATCTGCTGCTTGCGGAAGGCGGCCGACAGCTCGAACGGTTCGGGCTCCTTGCCGGGAGACGATGCCAACCCGGGCGGCGCCGGGCTCGCCGCCACGGTCGCGCTGGTCGCGGTCGGTGGCGCCTTCGCAGGCGACGCTGCTGCCGCCGCATGTGTCATCGGTCCCGTTTCCACCTTGGCCGGACTGGACCTGCGCACAAACTTGCTGTGCGGCCTCGTGGTCGCTGTAGCGGCCGCTGTGGCGGCGGGGTCGGCCGTCGTGCCCGCGGGGTCTCGCTCGCCCGCCGCGGCGGCACTTGCGCGCTTCTCCTCCTCGATCTGCGCGAAGGTCGACGCGTAGAACTCGGCCAGGGCCTTCACGCTAGGGGGCGTCTCGAAGGGATCGCGGTGCCGCCGAATCGCAGCCTTGCCGACAGGGTCGCCGCGGGCCGCGGTCGCACCAGCTTGGGCTTTGTTGTCGTTCGATCTGTCGATCATGCTGTCTCCGCGTCGGTTGCCGCGTCGTCTGCGCGCGTCTCGTTGAAGTCGACGGCGTCCAGCACTTGGAAGCCGTCGACACTGTGGACCACGTATCGGCCCCACTCGATCAACTCGCCGTCCTGGAATTGCATGCCGTCCGGCTGCTCGAACAACGGCGCGTCGTGTCCGGTCGCGCGGATCATCGCGACGACACAGGGGATGCTGTGCCGGGTCAACCGAATCGCGCTTGCCCTGCTCGGCGCAGTGTTGCAGAACACCATGCTATTCCTCCTCATCTGCAAGATTGCCGGCGACGGTGCTGCCAGCGTCACGGCACGGTACGTCCACGATGCGCACAACAGCGGCGCGGCTGCGCTGGCGGCTTACCACCAGGATGAGGCCCGCCTGCTCAAGCCGGTCCAGCGCGGCGTACATCGTGTTGCGCGAGACGCCGGCAGCGCGCGCCTCGCCGGGACGCACCTTGACGGTGCTGCAGCCCTTCTTGAGGACTGCCCAGCGCCAGAGCAGCAGCCCCAGCACGACGGCCTTGCCGGGCAACTTGCCCAACGCGTTGAACCAGCGCATCGGAATGCGCACTCCGATGTATCCTTCGCCCTTGACCACGCCGGGCAGATCGAAGTCGGCAGGTTGCGATTGAGGGCGCGGACGGCGCTGCCGCCGAAGTTCCTCGAAGTCGATCGGCGGATGGTCTGCAGAACCGGTGGAGGTAGTCACCATAGATACTCCAAAGAAGTAAAGGGTACGGGTGTATCAATCTTGTGCATGTTGGTGCATCGAGTTAGGGCACCTCCCGCTCGCGGTCGAGCTCGTCAAGCGCGCGCTGCACCAGGTCCCAGGTGGCGCGGTCCTGAGAGTCAAGAAGCGTCTGTGGGTGAACCATGGTCTTCGTGTCGACCTTGAGGATGAAACCGTTGAGTGTCTCGCTGCTTGCGCGATCCATGGCGCCGTGCATTCGGTGTGCCGCATCCGCGATTTCGGCTGCCGGCGCCTCAATGAGCAGCCCGTCGTGGAAGATGCCGATCACCTTGACTCCGGCCTCCACCGCGTAGATCGCGGACAGCCGCATCATCTCTGCGCCAGTCGCCTGTAGGGGAAAATTCATGACAGAACGCGGGTTTGCGATTCGAGGCAACTGTAGTTGCCAGCCGAAGACGGTGCTGATCGAGCGATGGAACATCGCGTAGTTGACGGCGGCCTCAAGCCACCGCCAGAAGCCCGGAAAGGTGTGCCGGTGCGCGGCAATCAGGTCGGCGCCGGCGGCGTTGGTAATGCCGAGGTCTCGCGCCAGCGCCACCCCCGTCTTGCCAAACAGCACGCCGAGACCACACGCCTTCAGGCCCTTGCGTTCCTTCGGGTGCGTGTCGGCCGTCGCGTTCGGCGGCAGGATGCCAGCCTCCTTGCCAAACGCGATGTGGCAATCTGCGTCTTGGTAGGCCGCCATCATGACGGCATCTCCCGAGAGCGCCGCCCCGATGCCGATTTCCTGCTGGCCCCAGTCGAGGTAGGCGAGCGCCTGACCCGGCCCTGCCCCAACAACACCACGCAAGAACTTGGGATGCGGCAGGATATGCTCAGCCGCCCTCGCCTGGTTGCGGCCAGTCGTCGTCCAGAACGGGTTTGCGCCAGGGTGCAGACGGCCATCCGGTCCGACCTGCAAGTCGAACCGCCTCAGCAGCGACATGGTCTTGCGCAACTCGGAGAGCGGCCGCAGGTCTGGGTACATCCTCGACATCTCGTCGAAAGTCTCGGCGCTGATGTCGGGCTGGCCGGATTCGTGGCGGGGCCAGTAGATGCCCGCGTCGTCGATCATGCGCACGAACCGGTCCAGCTTGAACGTGGACCCTTCGTAGAGTCCGAGATTGCGCTCCGGATCGGCAGCCATGCGCAGGCACACGCGTTCGCGTCCATCCTGGATGCGCCGCAATTGCCCAACATCAATAGGAATGCCGTGGTCGGTGATCACGGCTGCCGCTCGGACGAATCGGCCGCGGACAAGAGCCATGTCGATCGACTCCGGCGTGACGACGTGAGGCCCAAGCTGCAGCAGGGCGCGAACGTCGCCCTCGCAGTACGCCATCAACTGGTTCTTCTCGGCGTTCGTGTACTCACCACCGCGCAACGCAAGGCTGCGCATCAGCTCCTTGAGCCGGACGTCTAGGTTCGCCTGACCGAACCAGGTCAACGCGAACGCGAGGCTCGACTCGTGCGTCAGACCGTTCGTGGCATTCCGAAATTCAACGTGCAGATCCAGGATGTTAGCCGGCAACGGCCAGCACATGGACAGGAAGCAGCTCAGTTCCGCCGTCGCCGAGTACGCGACCACGAGGCTGTCCGGCCCGATGTCGAAGGGCGGCTGCGCCATCGTGGCCAGTTCGTCGACCCAGAAGCGGCGACAACGTCCCGATCGCCATTCGATCACGACGAGGCACCGGACTGCCGGCCGTCCATCGACCGGCAGTCCGAACTCGCAGTCCACGAAGTGGATTTCCTTGAAGCGGCGCAACGCCTCGATCACACTTCGCCCCGAAGACGGCGCAGCACCGGGTGGTCAAGTTCGGTGATGATCCGGCCCTTGAAGGCCTTGCCGAGGATGTCGTGGAAGCTGGCGGTGGGCCATGCCGGCTCCGGGACACGTACGCTGTCACTCAGGAAGATCATGTCGTAGCCGTTCGCCGACTTGTTCCACGCGATGCGCAGCCACCGCTCCATCGCGGTCTGGCAGACGGCGTGCGCCGACTGCCAAGCCGGGTAGTCGGTCCCGTCGTCGAGCTGCAGGCCGCAAGGCCAAAGGCCGAACGTGCCGGCACGGTTCATCCACAGGTACAAGGTCTTGGGCTTCGCGAGGCTGGAGTCCAGCATATCCGCGACGGACGGCGACACGAGGTAGCGGAGGCCGTCGACCTTGTTCTCCAGCAGGCTGACGTCCATCATGTTGTGCGTGTGCACGCGGAAGAAGTCGTGCGGACCCGGCTTGTCCGTCGGGATGCTGGACTGTTCGCGCGTGGTCGCGGCGAGCTTCGTGTAGTTGGTGCCGAGTCGCAGTGACTCCA
>CAIXAA010000425.1 GCA_903917305.1 uncultured Myxococcales bacterium
AGGCGGCGGGCGCCGCCGGTGATCTGGACGGCGTGTTCGTACAGGGACAGTGGCGCGGAGGACGTCATCGGGCGAGGATACCGGTACCGTTTCTGCCCTGCACGGCCCTATGTTCATCCCTCTCGAGCTCGTCCCACTGTCAGCCGACGAAGCCGCCCACGAAGCGCGTGTCGTTGCGGCTGTGCGCGCCGCCCTCGTGGGTGCGCGACAGCGGCATCAGATCGGTCGAGAGACATCCCTTGTACTTGCCGGCGGGGTCCATGTCGCGCGGGTGCAGGAAGCTGTTGCCGTCGCTGTGCGCGCCGTAGAGCACGAACAGGTTCGTGCCGTCGGGCCGCACGGTGAAGATCTTGAAGTGGTTGCGCCCGCCCACGTGGTCCCAGCGCGAGAACATGATGTCGCCGTTGGGCCGCACCACCGGGCTGCGGTCGTGGCTCTGGTTCACGGAGATCTGCTGGACCTGGCTGCCGTCGGTGGCCATGGTGTGCAGGTTGAAGACGCGCTCGCGCTCGTATTCGTCCAGCGCATAGTAGCTGTGGCCCAGCGCCTGGTTCACGCTGGAGGCGGTCTGACGGTTGGAGGTGAAGACCACGCCCGCGCCCCCGGGAAGGTAGCTCGGATCGACGTCGTCGGAGCCGTTGGAACTGGTGAGCCGGCGAAAGGTTCCGCCGGTGAGGCCGCCCACGCTCATGTCGTATTCCCAGATGTTCCAACGCCCCGTGCACGCCGGCTGGCCGCCCGTGGTGGCGGTGTTCGACGCCGGGCAGTTCATCGCGAAGATGATCTTCTTGCCGTCGTAGGACACGTCCGGGCCCGATACGTCGCCAAGACCTTGCGTGAACTGCGCCGTGAGGTTGTGCTCGGCCGCACTGGGCGAGGCCTTGGCGCGAACGATGAGGTCACCACCTGGTGCGCTGGGTGCGCCGTTGGTGGGGTTGGCGCGGATGGTGTTGGCGCGCATGGCGTAGGCGATGGGCACGTCGCCCTGGATGGCACCGGTGGCCGAGTCGCTGGCCGCTCCGGTGCAGGCGGCCAGGGCGGCCCAGAGCGCGCTTACGGCAGCCCAACGGGCGAGGGTCAAAGGCTTGGCCATGGAGGTCTCCTGAAAGGGGGAACGGGATCGCATCCGCGCGGCTTCAATGGCGCGCGTTGGCGCTGGGGGCCATGAGGCCGGACGAATAGTGCAGCGCGCCTTGCGCATCCACCACCACCGCGTCCACGTTGGTCTGCGCATCGATCAGGCGCATGCCCTTGTTCACGCCCAGGATGAACACCGCCTTGGACAGGGCTTCGCAGGTCAGGCCATCGTCGGCGAGGATGCTCACGCTGCGAACGCCGGCGGGCGAGCGCCCGCTCGCCGGGTCGATCAGGTGGTGGAAGCGCTGGCCGTCGGCGTCGAAATAGTACGGCGGCGAGCAGGCCGCATTCGGAGCGGGTGCGGGCGCGCCCGAGGCGGGCGGAGTGGCGCCGCCCTTGCGCGCCGGAGACTGCCCAGGCGGCGCGGGACGTGGGGACGTGCCCGTCGGCACGACCGGAGTCGCAGCGGGA
>CAIXAA010000426.1 GCA_903917305.1 uncultured Myxococcales bacterium
ACCTGTGCGCACGCGCCATCCACGCAAGCTGCAGCGGTGCAAACGTTGTCGTCCGCCGCGCAGTTGGCGGTCACGCACGCGGGCAAGCTCACTTCGTCGTCCGTCGCATCGCCTGGCGTGACGTCGTCCGGCGCAGAAACGTCTGCCTGCGCTGGAACATCGGGCTCCTGCGCCGTGTCGGCAACGGCGTCCTCCGCTGCCGGCACGTCGGCCGTCACATCCGCTTCGAGGTCGGCGGCTTCGACATCGCCAGGCATTTCCGCATCATCGGCACCATCGGCCGTCGCCGCGGTCGCATCGCCCGCCCCATCCGCGGGGCCATCGCCCTGCGCCGTATCCAGGTCGGTCTTCGCCGCATCGGCCGCGTCCGGAACCAGCGCGATATCAGCGGTATCTGCTGCAGCATCCGCAACGTCCGCCCCGGCATCCGGCCTGGTCAGCCCGTAGAGCCGCAGCGCGCCCTGCTCATTGACGCACGCCGTCAAGACCAGCGCGGACAGGGATACTTGCAGCCACGTCGTTGCCTTCATGCCCGTCCCCCGCATCAAAACGCCCAGGCGAGAACGACACTTCTGCCATCCGTGGCGACAGCCGGCGTGCGCAGGTGCAGCCAGGCGCCCATGCCGCCGGAGGCGACCGCGCACGCGCCGAAGATGCCGGCGAACATCCAGCGACCGTTGATCGTGCTCAGGCGTTCGCGGGCGCCGGCTTCGCTGATCTTGGTCGGATCGAAGGCGCGCGAGCCGTCCACGCGGTACTGGTTCGCATCGGTGTCCGTGCGTGCGGCGACGATGGCGAAGACGACGCTGGTGACGGCGAAGGCGCCCGCGAGGCTGTAGGCGCCCCAGACTTCCCAGTGTTGCGGGGCAGGCGGCGGTCCGTCATCCCGGACAACGATGGTCGCCTTGGTCCGCGTCGCTTCAGCAGGCAGGTCGCGCGCTTTCAAGACCGGCGCCGCGGGCTTGGGGGCCAGCCGCGCCAACGCCTCCTGCGCGTCGGGCACGAGCGGATGCGTGGCGGGCGCGGCATCGAGGAACTCCTGGTAGGTCGCGCGCGCCGTGTCGAGATCGCCTTGGTTCTCCGCGCTGATCGCGATGCCGTAGGTGTAGGCGAGGTGGCTGGGATCCAGCGCCTGCGCCGCGCGGTAGAGCTCCAACGCGTCGGTAAACGCATTGCGGTCAAAGGCTTCCTTCGCGGCGGCCGCCTTGTCCTCTGCCTGCCGCGCCTTCGACAGCGCCGCAGCCTTTGCCTTGGACGGCGGCCCCGCATAGGCCGGCAGCGCCGTGCCGAGACACAGGACGACCGCCAGGCAGCGTCCGAGCCATGTGTGCGCAACCAGCTGTTTCATCAACACTCCTTTGCGCCAGAGACCAGGTTGCCGGGGCGGCTACAGGCCGCAACGACCCTGCACGCGCTGGCGCAGCTTGTTGCGATCCGCCTCGAACGTCAGCGCGGACGTCAGCGCCGGCAGGGCACCCGGCGTCACGATGGCCTGCTGGCACAGCAGCGTCGCTGCCTCCACTTGCCCGGATCCAAAGGTGAAGTGCTTGACCAGCGTCAGCGCCTGGTTCGTGTCCACGCGCGCCCCCGAGCCCACCGCGTCGCGCAGCACGTTCAGCTTGTCATTCTCGAAGTCGACCTTGGCGAGCATGTCCATCAGCGCGGCAAAGGACTGTCCATCCATCGGCCGCGGCAGCGCGGCCGGAGTCGGCGGCGGGGGCGGCTGCACCGGACGCGGCACCTGCGGCGGCGGCATCGGCTCGCGGTAGTCGCGCGCTTCGTGGGCCTGGTGCAGTTCCTGTTGCAAATCACGCAGGATGTCCGCTTGGGTCGCCAGGTCGTGCGCCATCTCGGCGATGCGCTTCTGCGATTGGGGCGTCGGCTTGGCGCGTGCAGGCGCGGATCGAAACCGCGCCGTCGCGCATCTCGACGCCCTGCAGGGATGCGATGCCGTTGATGTCGACGAGCAGGGCGGGACGCGTCAGCCGCATGGCAAGCAGCGGCACCAGCGTCTGACCCCCGGCGATGATCTTGGCTTCGCCCTTGGCGCCCGCGAGCAACCGACAGGTTTCGTCGATGCTGGCGGCGCGCGCGTAATCG
>CAIXAA010000427.1 GCA_903917305.1 uncultured Myxococcales bacterium
ATCTGGCCGTGGAACCAGGCATGGGGGCGCCACTGCACAATCGCAGATGACAGATCAGAGGCATAACAGGGGGCCATTGCGGCAACGCGTGGTTCCAACGGCAGCGGGATCGGCGCTGGAACCGGTGAACCGCAAGCAACTGGAAGCACTCTGTCACACGCGCACGGCGGACATGCAGGCGTGCTCGGTGCGTTTTGCCAACGGGGCGCCCATCCAGGTGCACTTTACCGTGACCGCTGTGGGCCAAATCGATGCCGTGCGGGCTGAAGTGGACGGTGCGCGTCTGGGAGAGCTGACGATGTGCGTCGCCGACCTCTTGCGGGCCAATCGTTTTGGCTTCCAGCCTGAAGATGTCCACCACACCTGCGATGTGCGCGGTCTCGTTCAGGCGCCGGACAAGCGTCACGAGCACACTTGGAAGCACAAGAACGCGATTCGGTGACCGCGTTTGGCCTTGCGCGCGGCGTGGCTGCCGGCGCAGTTGCCACGACGCCCGACCGCGGCCTATCCTCTGCTTCCGGGACTTGGCGGGACGGGAAGATGATGCGTTTTATTTCTCATGACTTGGCGAAGTTTTGCGGCCGGTGGCTGCTGTGCTGTCTGGCGCTTTCCGCCTGTGGCGGCGTGCAATTTGACCGCGAGCCGGGCGTCGACCGGTTGACACCGCTGCCGACCGGGGCGGAAGTGCTCGTCGTGACGTCGATGAAGGAAGTGCCGTCCGGCAGCCAAACGCTGGGTCTCCTGCGCACGCGGCGGAGTCAGGAGCGTTTCGTTCGTGCGCTGGCAGAGAAGCAACTGACGGCCGCTGCGGCGCCGAAAGGCTGCGATTTGCTGGCGGATGTGCACGAGCAGAAGTTTGACGGTGCGCCGCGCAAGAGCGGCGGGACGATCGACGAATTCGAATGGCAGGCGCGCTGCATCCGGACCGCAGTGGCTTCCGAGGCAGCAGCGGCGGTGCCAGTCCCCGCGCCGGTGGCGGCAGCGCCTGCGCCGACCCCGGCACCCGCACCGAAGGAAGAGCCCAAGTACCGCAACGAGCAGGCGCGCCTGCAGGCGGAACTGGCCTCGGCCAAGGACGCGGCGAAGAAGGCGGCGAAGCTCGCCCAGGAGAAAGAGGAGCAGCTGCGCGAGTTCGCAGAGAACGCCGAGAAGGAAAAGAAGAAGCAGGCTGCGGCTGAAATCGAGCGCCAGAAGCGCGACAAAGAGCAGGCGGAAAAGGAAAAACAACATGCCGCGAGCGATGCGGCTGACAAAGCTCGGGCCGCAGAGAAGGCCGCGGAAAAGGCGCACGCGGCGGCGGATTCGGCCGAGAAGGATCGCAAGAAACTGGTGGCGGAAGCGGCTGAGAAAGCGAAGGTGATCGCCGAGGCGCCGACGCCGGCCAATTTCAAGGCGGTGGCAGACGCGGGCGAAAAGGTCCGTGTGGCGACGGAAAACGCCGAGAAGCTCAAGCAAGCCGCCGAGCTGGCCGACAAGGATGCCAAGAAAGCGGGTGAATTCGCGGCGGAGAAGGCCAAGGCGCTCGACAACGACAAGGCGCGGGCCGAAGCGCTGGATC
>CAIXAA010000428.1 GCA_903917305.1 uncultured Myxococcales bacterium
G
Organism: uncultured Myxococcales bacterium; assembly: GCA_903917305.1. GTDB lineage: Bacteria > Myxococcota_A > UBA9042 > UBA9042 > UBA9042 > CAIXAA01. The sequence goes on from CAIXAA010000428.1 coordinate 2, forward strand.
GCGAGGACATCGTGCTGGTCGGCGGCGTCGATGACTCCGGCGCGGCGCTGGCGATCGGCACGCGCATCCAGAAGATCGCGGACATCGCGGCAGGCGGCTCGTCACAGAACGCCCAGATTACGCTGGTGACGGCGCGGGCGCAGCCGGCGTTGGCGACGTTCGCGGATGGCACGGTCCTGGTGTGGGGCGGCGCAACGTCCAAGGCTTCTGCGGACATGGGCGAGCTGATCGCGCCCGGCGAGACGGGAGGCCGCAAGTTGACCGTGACGGGGCCGGCCGAGCTGCTGGGCTCTGACGCGCTGGCGACCGTGGGTCCGGCGGCCGTGGTGCTGGCGCGCACGGCGGATTCGCTGACGCTGCTGGTTTCGGGCGGCATGTCGGTGTCCCACCCGACGCTGGGGGTGGACACGCTCAGCTACGCCGTCACCGTATCGCGCACGGCGCAGACCGCGGAGCTCAAGCTGATCAAGCTGCCGACCGACATCGCGCTGCACGCCGGCCGGGACTGCGCAACCGCGCAATTGCCGGGCGGGCAGGTGCTGTTTGCGGGCGGCCTCATCGCGCCGTCGTCCACGGCGCAGCCGTATTGCAAGCCGGGCGGCGAGTGCATCCTCGACACCTACACGGTCTTTGATCCTCCTGCGGATCTGACCGCGTCGGTCCTGGAGATGAACGCGACGGTGGTCAAGTTTGACGGACAACGCTTTGGGATGACGGTGCTGCCGGTGCCAGCGGGCGTTCTGCTGGCGGGCGGGCAGACCACGGTGTTCCTGGACGGACCGGCGCTCCTGGATGTGGGCGCGCTGCTGGCCTGGGCGCCGAGCGCCGACATCCAAGCCAAGGTCTGCGGCAAGTAGGACGATTTTGCGAATTCCCCTCGAAAAGACCGCCATGCTGCGCCAGCGCGCCAAGGACCGCGGCGAAGTGCCACGCCGCCTGCCCGCGTGGATCCGCGCGCCCCTGCCCGGCGGCGAGCGCTACGCCGACATCAAGACCCGCTTGCGCGACCGAGACTTGCACACGGTCTGCGAGGAGGCGCAGTGCCCCAACATCGGCGAGTGCTGGAACGCCGGCACCGCCACGCTGATGCTGATGGGCGACACCTGCACGCGCACCTGCCGCTTCTGCGCCGTCAAGTCGGACCGCGCGCCGCCGCCGCTCGATGCGGACGAACCGCGCAAGGCCGCTGAACAAGTCGCGCTGATGGGCCTGGACTACGTCGTGCTGACCAGCGTGAACCGCGACGACCTGCCCGATGGCGGCGCGGCGCATTTTGCCGATGTGATTCGCGCCATTCGCGTCGCCAGTCCGCACACGCTCATCGAGGTGCTGACGCCGGACTTCCAAGGCGTGGCGCGCGACGTGGCGACGGTGCTGGACGCGGCTCCGGACGTCTTTGCCCACAATGTCGAGACCGTGGAGGCGCTGACGCCGACCCTGCGCGACCGCCGGGCGCACTACCGCCAGAGCCTCGCCGTGCTGCAGGCGGCGCGGGCGCATCGGCCGCAAACCGTGACCAAGACCTCGATCATGCTGGGGATTGGCGAGACGCAGGCGCAAGTCGAGCAGACGCTCGCGGACCTGCGCGCCGTCGACTGCGACGCGGTGACGTTCGGCCAGTACCTGCGCCCGTCGCCGTGGCACCAGGAAGTGCTTGAGTTCATTGCGCCTGAGGCCTTCGCGCACTGGCAGCAGCGCGCGGCGGAGCTCGGCTTTCGCTATTGCGCGTCAGGACCGCTGGTGCGCTCGAGCTACCGCGCCGGCGAGTTCTACCTGCGCGGGCTGGTCAACGCGAAGTCCTAGACATCACTGGCAGCCCGACACGCCGCAGATGAGGCCCGCGCCGCACGGCGGCTTGCCCTGGCACGTGCACGCCCCGCTGACGCAGCTGTCGCCTTGCGCATTCGAGCACACGCTGCCGGTGCCGCACATGCACTGGTCCGGCGTCTTCGGGTCCAGGTTCCACTTGCAAGTCGTTCCAATGACGCAGGGAATGTCGCCCACGCACTTGATCTCGCCGGCCGTGCCGCACTGCCAGATGCCGGTCTGGCACGTGTCGTCATCGGTCAGCGCGTCGCACTTGGTGCCCTTCTCCTCGAAGCCTTCATCGGTGACGCCGTTGCAGTTGTCGTCCAGGCCGTTGCAGATCTCCGGAATGTTCGTGATGGTCTCCACGCAGGTCACGCCGCCGGTCCCATCGCACGTGGCGACGCCGTTCTTGCAGAAGTCGGTGTCCGGTCCGTCGCACGGCGCGCCGACGCCAAAGCCCTCGTCGGTCTGCCCGTCGCAGTTGTTGTCCTTGCCGTCGCACACTTCCTGGATGTTCACGTAGACTTCGTTGACGCACTCCGACGACAGCCCGTCCGCCGCGCACGTGAACGTGCCGTTCTTGCAGAAGTCCGTGTCCGGTCCGTCGCACGCCATGCCGAGGTTGAAGCCTTCGTCGGTCAGGCCGTTGCAGTTGTTGTCCTTGAAATCGCACATCTCTGTCGTGTCGGCCGGCGTCTCTGGGCCGCAGATCAAGGCCTTCTGCGTGTCGCTGCACACCAGCAGGCCGTTCTTGCACAGGTCCGCATCCGGTCCGTCGCAAGCCTGGCCCTTCTGCGTGAACGGCTCATCGGTCAACCCGTTGCAGTCATTGTCGAGTTCGTCGCACAGCGTCTCCTTGGGCTCGAAGCCGAAGCCGGAGTACGTGCACTTCCACACGCCCTTGAGGCAAGCAGCGGTCTCGGCCTGTGCGCAGACGCCCACCTTGTTGCACGGCGCCTTCTTCAAGTCCAGGTTGTCGTCGGTGATGCCATCGCAGTCATCGTCTTTGTTGTTGCAGACTTCCGGCTTGTTCTTCGGCGTGGTGCCGTCCGGGTTGGTGGTGCACGCCGCCTTCTTGGCCGCCGTGCACACGACCGTGCCAATGCCGCATTCGCCATAGCCCACGCAGGTCTGGCCGACCTTGACGCCCAGGTAGGTCATGCCGTTGTCGGTGACGCCGTCGCAGTCATTGTCCATGAAGTCACAAACTTCCGGCGATGCCTGGCTGTCCGGCCCGTCGCCGCTCGTGCTGCACGTCGCCGTCAGGTTCTTGCCGCACACGACCGTGCCGGGTCCGCACACGCCCTTGCCCAGGCAGTTGGAGCCGAGCGGCATGCCGAGGTAGGTGAAGCCCTCGTCGGTTTGCCCGTTGCAATCGTTGTCCTTTCCGTCGCACACCTCCGGAATGTTGGTCAACGTCTCGTTGACGCACTCGGTCGCGATGCCGTCCGCCGTGCACGTCTTGGTGCCGGTCTTGCACAGGTCGCTGTCCGGTCCGTCGCAGGCCACGCCGACGTCGTAGCCTTCGTCCGTCTGGCCGTCGCAGTCGTTGTCGATGCCGTCGCAGATCGTCTCAATCTGCTGGTATTGCGGAACATTGTCGTAGAAGCAGCTCCACACGCCGCCGGAGCACTGCGACTGCGTCCCTGTCGCGCAAGCGCCGGTCTTCATGCACGGCGAATCGGCCAGGCCCAGGTTCTCGTCGGTCAAGCCGTTGCAGTCGTTGTCGAGCGTGTCGCAGATCTCCTTGGATCCCTGCGGCTTCGTGCCATCGGGCCACGTCGAGCACGTCGCGGTCTTGCCGCTGCCGCACACGACGACGCCGGTGCCGCACACGCCCACGGGGCCGCAGACGCCGCCGAGCTCCACGCCCTGGAACGTCAGCCCTTCGTCGGTCACGCCGTTGCAGTCGTTGTCCAGGCCGTCGCAGATCTCCTTGACATCCCAGGTCAAGAACGCGTTCGGGTTGGTCGAGCAGGTCGCCACCGCCTGCGTCGGGGAGCAGACCACCGTGCCCTCCCCGCACGCGCCGATGCCCTTGCACGGCGCGCCGACGCCGGCGCCCTGGTACAGAAGCCCGTCGTCCGTCAATCCGTTGCAATCGTTGTCGATCCCATCGCACGTCTCGACGATGTTGGCCGGATTCTCCGGGCCGCATTCGCTGGTCAGGCCGTCCGCGCTGCAGCCCAGGATGCCGTGCTTGCACTGGTCGCTGTCCGGACCGTCGCACGCCTCGCCCAACCCGGGGAACGTCTCGTCGGTCTGCCCATTGCAGTCGTCGTCGAGGCCGTTGCACAGCTCGGTCAGGTTGACCTTGGATTCATTGACGCATTCGTTGCCGAGGCCATCGGCCGTGCAGGTGTACGTGCCGTTCTTGCACGAGTCGCTGTCCGGGCCGTCGCAGGGCTGCCCGGTCAGCCAGCCCTCGTCGGTGACACCGTCGCAGTTGTCATCGATGCCGTTGCAGATTTCCACGATGTCCGTGATGGTCTCGGGCCCGCACACGCCGGACGCGCCGTCGGCGCCGCAGAGGATGACGCCGTTCTTGCACAGGTCGGTGTCGGGGCCGTCGCAGGCCAGGCCGACGCCCCACGCGTCGTCGGTCAACCCATTGCAATCGTTGTCGATGCCGTCGCACGTCGTCTCGGTGTCGCCCTGGTAGCCACTGACCGCGCTGTAGTCGCACGCCCATTTGCCCTGGAAGCACGTGCCCTTGACCGTCTCCGGGCTGCAGATGCCCTTCTGCTTGCACGTGCTGTCGGCCAGCGTCAGGCCCTCGTCGATGTGGCCGTTGCAGTTGTTGTCGATGCCGTCGCAAACTTCCTTCGATCCCTGGTAGTTGCTGCCGCCAAAGGAGGTCGAGCAGGTGACGCCGAGGCCGCCCGCCGCGCACTCGACGACGCCCGCCTTGCCGGCGCAGCCGCCCGGGCCCTCGCACGCGGCGCCGATGGGCAAGGTGCCGTAGAGCATCCCCTCGTCGGTGAAGCCGTCGCAATCGTTGTCGATGCCGTCGCAGATCTCCGGCTGCGACTGCGCGTCCGTGCCCCAGGCGTCCGTGGAGCACACGGCGATCTGCAGCTCCGGCGAGCACTCGACGACGCCCGACCCGCACGCGCCCTGCCCCTTGCACACATCGCCGATCTGCTGGCCGTAGTAGGTCAGGCCCTCGTCGGTCAAGCCGTTGCAATTGTTGTCGATGCCGTCACAGACCTCCGGGATGTCGATCACGCTCTCCGACGCGCACACCGCGCCGCTGCCATCGGGCGCGCAGGTGTAGACGCCGTTCTTGCACTTGTCGCTGTCCGGACCGTCGCACGGCTGGCCGAGCAGCAGGAAGTACTCGTCGGTCTTGCCGTTGCAGTTGTTGTCCAGGCCGTCGCATTCTTCCGGTGCCGGTCCGACCACCGGCGTGCACGCCAGCATCGCCTTGTAGCCGACGTGGACGCACGCATCGGTTCCCGGTTTGCACAAGCCCAGTTGCGAGCCGCACGGGCCGATCTTCGCCTCCGGGTTGCCCTCGTCGACGATGCCGTTGCAGTTGTCGTCCTTGCCGTTGCACAGCTCCGGCGCCCACGGGTGGATCGCGGCGTCGAACGGCTTGCAGTCCTGCTCGTTGGCGTAGCCGTCGCCGTCGTCGTCGCTGTTGGCGATCGCGTCGCAGCTGAGGTCCGTGCCGTCGCAATCCTGGTCGATGCCATCGCCGCACTTCTCCGGCGCGCCGACGAACGTGTGCGGATCCTTCTCGTTGCAGTCCTGCGCCCCCGTGTGCCCGTCCAGGTCGAGGTCGGTGGGATCACACGACTTCACCACGCCGTCGCAGTTGCGGTCGCACGCGTCCATCGCCGCCTTGCCCGTCGTGCCCAACGTCGGCGCGCAGCAAGGCTCCTCGGCGCCCGGATGCGTCGCGGAGTCCAGGTCATTGCAGTCCGTGCCCGCCGGGAACCCGTCGCCATCCACGTCGTTGTTCGAGCAGGTCTCGTCCACCTGGCCGTTGCAGTTCTCGTCCACGCCGTTGGGACCGCCGTCCGGCGCGCACGTCTCGACGAGATCCAGCTTGGTCTCGATGCACAGCGTGTCCTGGCCGTTCTGCGCGCAGCTCATGACGCCGTTGGCGCACAGGTCGGAGTCGTCCGAATCGCAAGGCGTTCCCAGCCCGGCGAAGCCCTCGTCGGTCTTGCCGTTGCAGTCGTCGTCGATGCCGTTGCACGTCTCCGGGCTGCCGAGCACGGCGTCGGTGCAAGTCACGGCGACCGACAAGCCCATGTGGTTGCACACCAAGACGCCCGGCTTGCAGGCGCCGGTCGACTTGCCGCAGCTGCCGCCGCCGCCCGGGTTGCCCTCGTCGGTCACGCCGTCGCAGTTGTCGTCGACCTTGTTGCACAGCTCCAAGGCGCCGGGATGGACCTTGGGCGCGGTGTCGTCGCAGTCATCCGGCACCATGTAGCCGTCCGCGTCCTGGTCAAGGGACGGATCGCACGTCAGATCCTTGCCGTCGCAGTCCTGGTCGATGCCGTCCCCGCACTTCTCCACCGCGCCGGGATGGATCAGCGGATCGAAGTCGTCGCAGTCATCCGGCACGGCAAAACCGTCGCCGTCGTTGTCGCCAATCAGGCAGGCGAACACCATGAAGTCGCAGTTGCGATCGCACGCCGTCGTCGCCGCCGTCGCCGGCACCAGCATCTTGGACGCGGCCTGCGGCATCAGCTGGCAGCACGGCTCCTTGGCGCCCGGGTGCGTCTCCGCCGCGTACGGCGCGCAGTCCTGCAGGTCGGGCGTGCCGTCGCCGTCGGTGTCCTTGGGCGGGCAGCCATCGTCCGTCACGCCGTTGCAGTCGTTGTCCAGGTCGTCGAAACACGTCTCTTTCTTGGCCTTCTTGCCGTCCGTGGAGCACGTGTACAGCGGCTTGGTCTTGTCGGAGCCGCACAGGTACTTGCCGCCGGCGCACACGCCCAGGCCGCAGGGCTGGCCCAGGCCGGGGAACGTCTCGTCGGTCTTGCCGTCGCAGTTGTTGTCCAGGCCGTCGCACAGCTCCGCGCTGGCGGGCGTGGCGTTGCACAAGCTCCAGCCGTTGAAGGCGCAGCTCTGCACCCCGTTGCAGCTGCCGTACTGGTTCTCGAGGCTGCAGCCCCAGCTCTTGCCCTTGTTGCCCGCGCCGCAGGTGCACGTGCCGGCGTCCGGGACGCAGCGCTGGCCTTTGGGCGTCGCTTCGCAGCCAAAGCCGACCGGGCACAGCGCGCTGTCGCACGCGGCGCTGCAGTAGTTGGCGCCGTCGCTGCCGGTCAGGCACGCGCCGCTCTGGCAATCGCTGTCGAGGGTGCACGACTGGCACAGACCGCCGGGCAACGGCAGGCAGAAGTGCCCGGTCGGCGCGCCGGCGCCGCTGATCACGCCGCAGCGCGTGCCGGAACCGGCGGGGCAGTCGCCGTTGCAGGTCTGCGAGCAGATCTTGGTGCCGCCACCCAAAGGCACGCACTGCTTGGACAAACAGCCGGCGTTCGTGGTGCAGGTGTGGCCGAGCGGCAAGAGCACCGGTGCCGCGTCGATCTCCGTTTGCGCATCGCCCGCGTCTGGCAGCGCCGGCACGTCCGCCGCATCCGGCAGCGCCGCTTCGTCGAGCACCGCGGAATCCGCCACGTCGGCGGCATCGCCGAGCGTGTCGCTCGCGTCCTTCACGCCGGGCAAGTCCTTGTTCGCCACGTCGACGGCCTGGACGTCCAGCACCGGCTCCGGGCCAAACGTGGTCTGCAGGCAGCCGGTCGCGGCAAACAGCGCCAGCAACCCGGCGGCCAGCCGCAGGACCGTGAAAGGCCGGGCCTCAGGCAGGAATCGATTCATCGGCTGGTTCACGGGGCTCCGCTGTCCAATCAAGGGCTTCGCGTCGCAAGGGCGCAAGGACAAACCTGACAGCGTAGCGTGCGGGGCGCGACGGTTCAACTACCGACACAATCAGCGGTGCCGATGCGCTGCGCGAGGACCATCCACTGGTTGGAGCGGCCGGCACCGACCTCCTCGCGCCGCGCCACGCGGAACGCCGCGCCGGTCGCGTCCTGCAGCAGGGCGATGGCCTGGGCCGCGTCAGCGTTGCGGAAATGCTCGAACGGCGTCTGCGTGACGGGAATCGCGTGCGCGCGGCGGCGCTGCTCGTCGGTGCGCAACAGACCGAAGAGCACGTTGTCGACCAGCAGCAGCAGCCCCCCCGGGCGCAGCACGCGCGCAGCCTCGCGCAGGGCGGCGTGCGGATCGTGCAAGTGGTTGAAGGAACGCAGCATCATCACGGCATCGGCGCTCGCGTCCGCCAGCGGCAGGTGCTCGCCGGTCCCTTCGAGGTGCAGACCGGCCGGCAGCGCCTGGCGCGACGCCAGCAGCGCGGCGCGGTCCGGCTCCACGGCGATGTAGCGCAAGAGCCCTTCATCCATCGCCTTTTGCAGCTCGCGCAAGTAATGGATCGGGCCTGCGCCCACGTCGATCACGGTGCCGCGCAGCGTCGCCAGGACGGCGCGCAGGGCCGCCTCCTCCGCGGCAAACGGTTGCTGCTCGGCCACCTGCCAGCTGCCGGCACACAGCCCCTCCGGCGTGACGTGCGGCGCGTGCACCGGTTGCAGCAACCGCAGATCCGCTGCGAAATCATCGAGACGCGCCTTCTCGGAGACGTCCAGGTACAGCTGCCCGCGCAAAATCGCCAGGTGCACGTCCGCCGCACCGGCCTGCGGACCTTGCA
>CAIXAA010000429.1 GCA_903917305.1 uncultured Myxococcales bacterium
GACGTACGATTCCAGCGAGTAGCCGTTGGTGACGATGGCCAGGTCCAGCCCGCGCGCGGCGGTCTCCTGGACCATGCGCTCGACGGTCCGGCGCGCCGAGGCGCTGGGCAGTAGTGGCTCGCCGCCAAACAGCGTCACGTACTTGGAGCGGCCAGCGAAGGTGTCGTCCACATAGCGAAAGAACGCGTCCAGAACGGCGGCGCCGTCGCCACCGGGTGGCGGTGCGTATTCGTCCTGGTAGCAGTAGGAACAGCCGAAATTGCAAGCGTAGGAGGGCACATAGAAGAGCTGGATCTCGTCCGTCTCGCGCGTTTCAACGAAATCGAGGTACGCCTGCCGATAGCGACGCGCTTCGTCTTCCGGATCAACCAGGTAGCCCTTTGCGGCCAACGAGTCCGCGTCCGTGACTTCGCCGCGCGCCAGGCGTTCACCATCGCCCGCTGAGAGGATGTCCGCCTGGCCACTCAGGATGTTGACCAGCAGCCAGCGTGCGTCGCCGTGGATCCGCGTGAGGATGTTGTGCTTGGAGAGTTGCATGCGCTTGTTTCTTCAAAGCTTCGCGACCGCGCAGGTCCGGGATCACACGCCCGGACCCGCGCAGCCGCAGCGGCTTCAGTCGTGACAGCCGGCGACGACCTTGGACTGCTTCGCGCAGCATTGCGCGACCTTCTTGTCCTCGGCCGGCGCGCAGCATGCGGTCTGTGCCGCAGGCTTGGTCTTCTTGATCAGGGACTTCATCCATTCACCTCACTTTGGCGCGGTTGATGCGCCGCTTGCGGTCACCCGCAACACTTCCTCACCGCGGGCTTGCGCCCGGCGAGCGTGAAGCTCGCCACGTTCGCGCGCCCCTTGCGGTACGGGGCGCTTTCTTCGGTGATCACGATGTCTTGCAGGCCAGCGCCAGCGACGTTGGCCAGGTATTCGTGGCGCATCACGGCGCCGGCCCAGCACTCGGCCACGGCTTGCGGATCTGCGCGGTCCTCGGCTGAGACCGGCTCGACGGCGTAGATGTCGCTGATGACGAACCGGCCGCCCGGCTTCAAGATTCGCGCAATCTCGCCCCACGCGCGGCCCTTGTCGGCGACGTGGTTGAGCACGCAGTTGCTGGTGATCCAGTCGGCGCTGGCGCTGGGCAGCCCGATGGCTTCGAGGTCGGCGCGCAGGAAGGTCGCGTTGGTGACGCCCAGCTTGCGCGCGGTGTTGCGCGCCTTGTCGAGCATCGCCTCGGTCAGGTCGATGCCGTAGGCGTGACCCGCGGGTCCGACCTTTTCGGCGAGACGCAGCACGTCGGTGCCGCGTCCACAGCCGAGGTCCACGCAGACTTGTCCGGGCGTCGGGTCGCAGAGGCTGGCCGCCGGGCCGCACGACATGCAGCAAGAGGATTCAGCGAGTTCACTGTAGCGGACTTGGATGGCATCGGTCATTGGCACACCTCCTGGCCACCGTCGGAGCCACCAGGGCCGGATTGGGTTCAGAGGGAGGCCATCGCGCCGGACCATCTTGGAATTGCTTGAATAGAATACTGGTTCTCAAGATTCTCGCCGGATGGCGCTGTTCCTGGTGACCGAGTCAGAATCTTGTGAACCCTCTCATCCGGCCGTGGCTCGTACCTTCTGTCCCCCGATGCGATCGGGCGACGACGCGCACATCGCGCGACGAAACGGGAGCTTCCATGGGTGCACGAGTCGTGGTGTTGGGTTCAGGGATCGCCGGGCATACGGCCGCGTCCTTCCTGCGCAAGTGGCTTGGCAAGGAGCACCAGGTCGTCGTCGTGTCGCCCAAGACTGACTACAACTGGATTCCGTCGAACATCTGGGTGGGTGTGGGCCTGCTGCGCGCAGGTCAGGTGCTCTTCCCGCTGCCGCCGGTCTACAAGCGCGCTGGCATCGACTACCGGCAAGCGAAGGCCGTCGCGATCCATCCCGAAGGTGCCGTGGATGCGCCCAGCCCGTTCGTCGAGATCGAGTACACGTCGCCGGACAAGCAGGGGCAGCACGAGCGCGTCGCCTACGATTACCTCATCAACGCCACCGGGCCGAAGTTGCACTTTGAAGCGACGCCGGGCCTGGGGCCGGGCCAGAACACGGTCTCCGTTTGCACCGCGGACCACGCCGTCGAGGCCTCGAAGCTGCTCGATGAGAAGGTCGAGCGGATGCGCAAAGGCGAGCGCCAGCGCTTCCTCGTCGGCGTCGGCCACGGCACCAGCACCTGCCAAGGCGCGGCGTTCGAGTACATCGTCAACCTGGAGTTCGAGCTGCGCCGGCGCGGCGTGCGCGACAAGGCCGACATCACGTACCTGACCAACGAGTACGAGCTCGGCGACTTCGGCATGGGCGGCATCCACCTGCGGCAGGGCGGCTACACAACACCCAGCAAGATCTTTACCGAATCGCTGTTCGCCGAGCGCGGCATCGACTGGGTCACCCGTTCCCACGTCTCCAAGATCGAGCCCGGACGCGCGTTCATCGAGACCTTGGCCGGCGAGGAGAAGGAACTGGCGTTCGACATGGCCATGCTGCTGCCGCCGTTTCGCGGCGCGGCCCTCAAAGCGTTCGACAAAGACGGCGTCGACATCACCAGCCGCCTGTTCGCGCCCAGCGGTTTCATGAAGGTGGACGCGGACTACACGGCCAAGCCGTACGAGCAGTGGCGCGCCGCGGACTGGCCGCGCACGTACCAGACCGAGTTCAAGAACGTTTTCGCCGCCGGCATCGCGTTCGCGCCGCCGCACCCGGTCTCGGTGCCGCGCCAGAGCCTCAAGGGCACGAACATCACGCCGGCGCCGCCGCGCACGGGCATGCCGTCGGCGACCATCGCCAAGGCCGTCGCGCACAGCATCGTCGACATGATCCACGGCGCGAAGGAGCCGACGCACACGGCTTCGATGGCCGAGATGGGCGCTGCCTGCGTCGCTTCGGCGGGCGCGAATCCGTTCACGGGGACCGCGGCGTCCATCACGGTGTTCCCCATCGTGCCGGACTTCGAGAAGTACCCGGAATATGGCCGGGATCTGAAGCACACCTTTGGCGAGATTGGCCTTGCCGGCCACTGGATCAAGATCCTGCTGCACCACCTGTTCTTGCACAAAGCCAAGATGCGGCCGTTGTGGTCGCTGATTCCGGAGTAGCCATGAACCCGACTTCCCTCACGAAGACGTCCCACGGTCGCGATGACCATTGGCTCTCGGTGACCCGGCCGACCGCCATGACGCGCTTCTTCCGAACGTTCCTGCCTTGGCAGTTCGTTCGGTTCATTGTCATCAATTTCAAGATGATGCGCATCATCGCGCTGAGCCACCGACCGCCGCGCTAGCCCGGTACTCCGGTCGCGAGCGGCATCGCTGCCGGTGCCAGGCACCCGTCCTCCATCTCGTGCAGCTCGTCGAAGACGTCGAGCGTGCGGTGGTCATGCGTCACGACCAGCACCGCCGCGTCCTGCTCGCGTGCAACCTTGCGAAACAGCTCCATGACTGCCCTGCCACGCAGCTTGTCGAGCGCAGCGGTTGGCTCGTCGGCCAGGACGATCTTCGGCTGGTTCGCCAGGGCGCGGGCAATCGCGACGCGCTGCTGCTCGCCGCCGCTCAGCGTGTCGGGCATCGCTGAAGCGCGGTGACCGACCTCCAGCCAATCGAGCAACTCTGCCGCGCGCTTCCTCGGATTCGCCGTTCCGCCGATCTCGCAAGCGATCTCCACGTTCTGGCGTGCCGTGAGAAAGGGGATGAGGTTGGAGCGCTGAAAGACAAAGCCCAGGTGGTCGCGCCGCAATTGCTGCACGGAGGCGAGCAGCCGGCCCTGGTCGACGACGAGCCGGTCGCCGAACCAGATGCGTCCGGAGTCGGGGATCGACACGAGGCCGAGCGCCTTGACCAAGGTCGATTTTCCGGCGCCGCTTGGCCCCAAGAGCGCGACCACCGAGCCGCGCGCAACGCGCAGGGACACGTCCTGCAGGGCGCGAAC
>CAIXAA010000430.1 GCA_903917305.1 uncultured Myxococcales bacterium
CAGCTGGCGCTGAACGCCAACCAGAGCAGCGAGGCGATGCGCTGGCTGCAGATGGCGGCGCAGACGCACCGCAAGGACACGGCGGAGGCCTGGTACCACCTCGCGCTGATCCACAAGGATCGCGGGCAGTACGGCGCGGCCGACAGCGCGCTCACCGGCTACTTCGCCGACGCGGGCCCCGACGATCCCTACCGCAAGGACGCGCAATCGCTGCAGCACGCGGTCGCCAACCTCAAGTAGATTCTACAGAATCAGCGTGGCGTCGCCGTACGAGTAGAAGCGGTAGCCTTGCGCGATCGCGTGGCGGTAGGCGTCCAGGACGTGCCGGCGGCCCGCAAACGCGCTGACCAGCACCAGCAGGCTGGAGCGCGGCAGGTGGAAGTTCGTCACCATTCCGGTCACCAGCGCAAATGCATGGCCGGGCAGGATCGTCAGGTCGGCATCGCCGGCCAGCGCGTGCAGCGCGCCCTGGCAGCGTTGGGCCAGCGTCTCCAGCGTGCGCGTCGTCGTGGTGCCGACCGCCACGATCGGCCGGCCCGCCTCGCGGGCGCGCTGCAGCTGGTTCGCTGTTGTCTCGCTGACTTCAAAGCGCTCCGGCAGGACGCTGTGGCTGCGCAGGTCATTCGTTCGCACCGGCAGGAACGTCCCCGGCCCGACATGCAGCGTGACGCAAGCACGCTCGATGCCTCGGCTTTCCAGGGCGGCCAGCACGTCGGTGCTCAAATGCAGCCCGGCCGTCGGCGCCGCAACCGCGCCGGGCGCGCGCGCGAACGTCGACTGGTAGCGGGCGCGATCGACATCCGGATCCTCGTTGCCGCCGCGGATGTAGGGCGGCAGCGGCACGTGACCGCAGGCGTCCAGCAGGCCCGCCAGATCCGCCGGCCCCGTGAAGTCGAGCACCGCCACGCCGCCGCCGTGCAGCGCGACGACGCGCGCCTGCGCCTCCATGCCGCCCGGCCGGCCTTCGAGGCGCAGCGTCTGCCCGATCGTCAGGCCTTTCCCCGACTTGAACAGCACCTCATGCCCGAGCAGATCCGCGCCCGGACGCGAGAACGGCCGCGTCAGCAGCAGCTCCACCCGGCCGCCCGTCGCCTTGTGGCCGATCAGCCGCGCCGGAACGACGCGCGTGTCGTTGACCACCAGCAGGGCGCCCGGCGGCAAAAGCGTCGGCAGATCACGAATGTGGCAGTCGCTCAGCGCGCCGGTACGCCGGTCCACGCGCAGCAGGCGCGCGGCGTCGCGGGGCTCGATCGGCTGTTGGGCGATGCAGGCGTCCGGCAGCTCGAAGTCGTAGTCCTCCAGCAGGAACGACGGCGTTTCGCTCACGGCGTCTCCTTGGTGAGGCGCTGTAGGCAGGAGGAGCCATAGCGGCGCTGCGCCAGCACCTGCCAACCCACCAATTGCTCGGCGGAAAGCCCGCGACGGCTCTCCACCAGCACCTGCGCCTCCGGCTGCAACAGCTCGAGATCGTGCAGGCGCTGCAGGATGGGCGCGTACAGTTCGCTGTCGTACGGCGGATCGACGTAGACGTAGTCGAAGCGGCGCCCGGCGCTCGCCAAGGCTTGCAGGTGTTGCAGCACATCCCCTTGCCGCACCTCCAGTTGCGCCTGCAGCTTGGTGTGCGTGGCGTTGGCGCGCAGGGCGGTGAGGGCCGCCGGGTCGACCTCGATGGCGACCGCGGCGCTGCAACCGCGCGACAGGAACTCCAAGGCCATCGCGCCCGTGCCGGCGCAGGTGTCAAGCATCTGCTCGCCCGAAAACGACCCGCCGAGCGCGCTCATGACGGCGCCGCGCAGGAAATCCGAGGACGGGCGCACAGTTCTGCCCTCTGGCGCGACAAGGCGCATGCCTCTGCAGCGTCCGGCGATGATGCGCATTCGACCCTCCCGGCAGCAAATCGTGCCGCGGCTGGGCGCGTACCTAGCTTGCGGCGCGCCGCGAAACAAGAGGCGAGTTGTTCGCGCGATTTGACAGACGTGCACGACCTGTGGCGTGGTCAGTGCGGGAAGGAGTGCGATGATGCGGACATTCGGGACTTCGAGGCAGCACGCGGGTTCGGGGCGACGCGCCTGCAGCCTCGCATGCTGGCTGGCGATCCTGGGCACGGCGTGCGCCTGCGATCGCGCGACGCCAGCGCCGGATCCGGAGGCCTCGCAACAGGCTGGCCTGACCGAAGGCTTCGACCCGCGCCACCGCCAGCACGCCGCCGCCGTGACGATCCGCTTTGCCAATGGGCGCCTGGAGCCGTGGGGGGGCGTCGCCGGCTCCGATCGCTTGCAAGTGGCTGCCGTCTTTGGCGATGTCGATCGGCGCGACGTCACGCTCGTCGGCGATCTCGTCGGCCAGGCGCAGCAGGCCCCGGCGCTGCCGTCCGAAGATGCCTGCGTGCGCCAGCCGGGCCTGCTGCACCGCTTCGATGTGCAACCCTCCGCCGCGCCGCACGCCTATGTCCAGCTGCTGGACGTCGGCAACCTGGAACTGCGCGCCGGCGCTTTGAAGTTGCCGTTGCGGGTGCAGCTGGTGCCGAGCCTGTTCGCGGCGGCGCGCGGCGTGCGCTACGACGCCGACCAGGACATGGGCCGCTCCTGGCTGGCCGCCGGACCGCTGCACCTGACGGCCACGGGCGGCGATGGCATTGCGGCGTTCGACGCGGTGGTGCCGGTGCCGCGCCCGGTGCGCCTGACCTACGTCGGCAGCGAGCCGGTGCGCGGCGGGCGTGCGCAAGGTCCCGTGCCTGGGCAGGATCTCGTGGTGCGCTGGGGCTCGGTCGATGGCGCGGCCGACCTGGAATTGCAGGTCGGCGCGGAGGTCGATGGAGGGCTGGGCTGGCTGCGCTGCCGGCTGCGCGATGACGGCGCGTTCTCCGTGCCCGCGGCCCTGACCGCGCAACTGCCTGTGCGCACGGCGGATCGGCCGTGGCTCGCTGTGCTCGTCCGCTCGCGGCAGGCGCCCATCGCCGGGTTCGAAGGGATGCCGCTGCGCCTGGAACTGACCGACGCGGCGCACATCTTCTGAACCGGGTTTCTTGGGAAACGCGAGCTACTTCGCCGTCTTGCCGAACAGCCGCTCCAGGAATGTCGGCTTGTGCTCGAGCTTGACCTTCTTGGCCGCCATCTCCGGCGACATCGGCATGACCGCGCTGGGGCGCCGCGAGTTGTTCTTCGTGGTCCGCCCGTCCGGCAGCGAGGGGCCACCGGTGCTGTCCTTGCGCTTCTCCATCAGCCGCTTCTCGCGCGCCGCATCGATGTGCTTCGGATCGAGCGTCAGGCAGCGGTCCAGGTAGGTCGCCGCGTGGCGCATCTCCCCGTGCAGCTTGCTCCAGATGGCCAGGTAGTACTGCGATTGCGCGTGGTGCGACGAATTCGGCGCCAGCTTGGCCACTTCCACCCACAGCTCCTTGGACCGCGCGATGCGCGCCGCCTCCGGGTTGGCCTCGTTGTTGAACATCGCCCAGCCGAGCAGGACGTTGCACTCCGCCTGGTCCTTTGGGTTGAGCACTGGCGCCGCGAGCTCCAGCGCTTCCTGCGCGCCGGCAAAGTCGCGCCGGATCATCAGTTGCCGTCCGCGGTGCAGGTAGATGAGCGCCACTTCCGGCGTCGCTGGCCTCTCGGGACCGCCCGCACCCTCCGCCGCGCCTTCGTCGCCCCCCATGCCCGCCGTGGCGCGCGAAGCGATGTAGGCGGCCCGGCGCTGCGGGTGGGTCAGCACGGCATGGGCCGCCGTGATGGCTTGGAACGCTCGCGTGGCATCGGCCCGCAAAGTCGGGTTGTTGGCGAACTGCGGCAGGTCCGGGTGCACGATCTTGGCCAGGCGGAAGTACTGGTCGCGCGCCTCGACCGGCAGGGAGCTCGGCAACAGTTGCAGGATGGCGAAGTGGTCGGCGCCGGCATCGACGGCAGCCAGGATCAACTTCATCGAACCGATCGGATCGGTTGACGGCATGGTCAAGGGGGTCATGGATCTCCCGCGATCGCTCGTTGGGGGGCGAGCAGTCCCGCGCACTTCGCAGTTGCGGTCCCAGTCGGGCGCCGCAACCACGTCACCGGGCCAAGATAACGGAGGCAAGGCAGGCACGCAATGCAGAATGCGTGTGAGGAATCGTGTTGGCTGCCTGCGAGGTTGACCGGTGTGCCTCCATGCGCTAAGCCGCGCCCTGGCCTTTTCACCTTGGCATGGTGTCCCAGCATGAACGGCAAGCCTCTGACCTACGCCGACGCGGGTGTCGACATCGACCGCGGCGACGCCTTTGTCGACCGCATCGCACCGCTGGCCCGCGCCACCTTTCGCAAAGGCGTCCTCGGCGGCCTTGGCGGCTTTGGCGGGCTCTTCGAGTTGGGCGGCCGCTTTCGCGACCCGATCCTGGTCTCCGGCACCGATGGGGTCGGCACCAAGCTCAAGCTCGCCTTCCTCTCCGGTCGTCACGCCACGGTCGGCATCGACCTTGTGGCGATGTGCGTCAACGACGTGCTGTGCTCCGGTGCGGAGCCCTTGTTCTTCCTCGACTATTTCGCGACGGGCAAGCTCGAGCTCGGCGTCGCGACCGATGTCGTCGCCGGCATCGCCGAAGGCTGCAAGCGCGCCGGCTGCGCGCTCCTGGGTGGCGAAACCGCTGAACTTCCTGGCTTTTACGGCGATGGCGAGTACGACCTCGCTGGCTTCGCCGTCGCCGCCGTGGAGCGCGACGGTCTGGTCGACGGCAGCAAGGTGCGCCCCGGCGACGCGATCATCGGCCTGGCCTCGAGCGGCCTGCACTCCAATGGCTTTTCCCTGGCCCGCAAAGCGCTGTTCGAAGTGCAGGGCCGCGATCTGTTCGGGCCCGCCCTCGGCGACTTCCCCGATCTCGCAGCAGAATTGCTGGAACCGACCCGCATCTACGTGAAATCCGTGCTCAATATGCTGGCCGCCGAGCCCATCCACGGCATGGCGCACATCACCGGCGGCGGCCTGGTCGGCAACGTCCCGCGCTTCTTGCCGGCCGGGTGCCGCGCCGTGCTCGATCGCAGCACGTGGCTTGAACCCACGGTGTTCAAGGCCATCCGCGCGGCGGGCGTCGAGGACGCGGAGATGCAGCGCACCTTCAACCTCGGCATCGGCATGTGCGTCGCCGTGCCGCGCGATCGTGCGGATGCCGTCGTGGAGCGCTTCGCGTCGCTGGGCGAGACCGCGGCGCAGATCGGCTGGGTCGAGGCGGGCGAGCAGGCGTGCACGCTCGTGGGGGAGCGCCGAGACAAGTGACCGCGACCACTGCCCATTACCAGATCGTCATCGTCGGCACCGACATGGCGGGCCTCATCCTCGGCGCGCTCTGCGCCAAAAAAGGCTATCGTGTCCTGGTCTTGGGTCACGGCAGCCAGGGCGCGCTCTACGAGCACGACGGCTACCAGATGTGCCGCCGCATGGAGCTGGCGCACGGCATGGGCAGCCCGCCGGTGCGCCGCGTGTTCGACGAGCTGAGCCTGGGCCTGGAGTTGCGCAACCTGCCCAAGCCGGTCGAGCCCGCCTTCCAGGTCGTGCTGCCGCGCGCGCGCATCAACGCGACCACCAACCCCAAGCTGTTCGAGCGCGAGCTGCGCCGCGAGTTCCCCGACTGCCAGCCGGAGATCGCGACGTTCTTTCGCCGCGTCGCCGAGATCAACACGGAAGTCGAGGAGCTGCTCAAGCTGGCGCCCAACCTTCCGCCCTCCGGCATCGTCGAAGGCTTTCGTTTTCGCAAGCTGGTCAAGCGCTTCCCGTTCCTGGACGACGAGTGGGCCATCGAGGATCCGCTCGCCGTCTTCCCGCACGGTCACCCGTTCCGCGCGTTCGTCAACGCGGCATTCCGCTTTGTTTCTGGCATGTTGCCTGCGCGCCCCTACCCGGCGACCTTCGTGCGCATCGTCACGGAGCTGTTCAAGGGCTCCTGGTCCTTCGATCGCGGTCCCAACGCGCTGCGCGAGCTGTTCGGCCAGATGATCGCCGCCGGTGGCGACGTGATGCCGCGCGCGGTGGTGGCGTCCATCGATGTCAGCCGCGGCAAGGCGACGCAGGTCGTGCTGCGCGA
>CAIXAA010000431.1 GCA_903917305.1 uncultured Myxococcales bacterium
GATCGATGAGGTCAAAGGAGCTGCCGCTGTTGGCGCGCGGATCCTCGACCGCCTGCATGCTCGGCGTCACCTTGCGGGCCAGGGTGTCGCGGGCGGCAGCCAGCAGGGCGCGCGCCACGGGATCGACCCCGCCGACTTCGGCGCGGCGGCCAGGCAGCACGGCAGCAGCGGGACCGCCCGGGACCACGGCGCGCGGCGCGACGGCCGGCGCGGCCTGGGCACCGGCAACTGCAGCTGCCGCCTTGGTTTCGTCTTCATGCTTGGCGTTGATGTGCGCGCCGCGCCCGAGGTCACCGCCGATGACGTTGATCCACAGGTAGCCGGACACGCCGGCGACCACCAGCGTACCGATCAGCTGCAGGCCCGAGAGACCCGAACGCCGCCTGCGCCCGCCTCCGAGCCGTGGTCCTGTGCAATTCCAACGCATGACGACCTTGACAGGGTCGCCCGGAATGGCGACCGCTGTGCGCTGTTGTTGGGCTGCAAGCTCACCCGATGCGGGATTCGCCGCAGCGGGTCGCCAGAAAGTGTCATTTCTGGCGACCCCGGACGCGCCGTCGTTCCCCAAGAACGTGGCCGCCGAAGGTGTCTAGCTACAAAGAGAAGGGATCGCCGTCAACGCGCGGATCGCAACTGCGCGGGATTCCTCATTCGTCAAAAAATACATTGCGATCCGTGAGATAGGCGCGATCGCAACAGATCGGAATCCCAAGCAAAACAAAGTTATCCACAGGTTGGATCGGCGGACTCCGGGGCCGGCTCCGTGGCTTCGGCGTCGGGCGCCGGGGCCGGTGCTTCAGCCACCGGCAGGCCCTGCAACACCGCCCACGTGCTCAGCTCCTGGCGGGCGCGCGCCGTCATGGCCGCCTTGCGCTCGGGCTTGCCGGGGCGCCGCTTGCCCGGCTCGGCGGCGGCCGGCAGCGGCTCGAACAGGCCGAAATGGACGTTCGAGGGCTGAAAGCGCGGCGCCGTCGCATCCGTGACGTGCTGCAGCAGGGCGCCCAGCGCCGTGGTCGGCGGCGGCGGCGTCAGCGGCTGGCCGCGCAGCTCCGCCGCCAGCGCCTGCCCCACCCACAGCCCCGAGGCCGTCGATTCGACGTAGCCCTCGACGCCGCTCACCTGACCGGCAAACCGAAGTTGTGGCAGGGACTTGAGGCGCATCGCCGTGTCCAGCAGCCGCGGGCTGTCCAGGAACGTGTTGCGGTGCACCGAGCCGTAGCGCAGGAACTCGGCGTGCTCCAACCCGGGAATCATCGACAGCACGCGGCGTTGCTCCCCCTGGCGCATCCGCGTCTGAAAACCCACGAGGTTGTAGGCGGTCTTGTGCCGATTCTCCGTGCGCAGCTGCACGATCGCGTAGGCCCAACGCCCCGTGCGCGGGTCGTCCAAGCCGGTCGGCTTCATCGGGCCAAAACGCAGGCTCTTCGGGCCACTGGCGGCGATCACCTCGATGGGCAGGCAGCCGGGGAAGAAGTGGACGCCCTTCTCGAAGTCCTCCAGCGGCAGCTTGTCCGCATCGACAATCGCTTGCACGAATGCGGTGTACTGCGCCTTGTCCATCGGGCAGTTGACATAATCCGCGGTGTCGCCCTTGCCCCAGCGCGAGGCGAGGAAAGCCACCGACATGTCGATGCTTTCGCCGCTGACGATGGGCGAGATGGCGTCATAGAAGCTCAGGCGCTCCACGCCGGCGACGCGCACGATGTCGGCGGCGAGCGCGTCCGAGGTCAGCGGCCCGGTGGCGACGACGATGGGACCGGGAAAATCGAGAGGCAGCTGCTGCACTTCGCCGCGCACGAGCTCGATGTTGGGATGGCTGGCGATGCGCGCCTCCATCGCGGCGCCGAAGAGGTCGCGGTCGACGGCCAGCGCGTCGCCGGCCGGCACGCGGTTGTCGTCGGCGGTGTGCAGCACCAGCGACCCCAAGCGGCGCAACTCCTCGTGCAACAGTCCGATCGCGTTGAGCGGGTTGTCGGAACGCAGGGAATTCGAGCACACCAGCTCGCACAGGCCATCGCTGGTTTGCGCCGCGGTGCGCTTGTGCGGCTTCATCTCGTGCAGGCGGACGCGCAGGCCGGCCTGGGCCAGCTGGAAGGCGCATTCGCAACCGGCGAGACCGCCGCCGAGGACGAGGACTTGGGGGGAATCGGGCAAGGGGACCTCAGTCGGTAGGTGGTTGTGGCGGCTCGGGTTCCGGCTCGGGTTCCGGCTCGGGTTCCGGCTCCGGTTCCGGCTCCGGTTCCGGCTCCGGCACCGGTTCCCGTTCCGGATTCCGGTGCCGAGCATGGGCAGCCATGCATGGAATACGCAAGCCTTCGCTAGCATTCCCAGCCCTGCGGGGTTGCGCGGGCGCATTCTTGCCCTAAACTTCGCGCGCATCCAGCGGCTGCAGCCGCACGACCTCGCCCTCCGCGAGACCCGCCCAAGGAGTCCACCATGGCCCGACCCGCCACCCCTGACCTTGCCGCGACCGCGAATTCGGCCGTTGCCGACGACGGTTTGCCGGCCACGCCTGGACTGCTCTACGGCCTGCTGGCGCTGTGTGCCGCCGGCATTGGCGTCGCCGTCTTCCTCGTGCGCCACAAGCTGCACATCACGCTGGATCCGACCTATGTCTCCAGCTGCAACCTGGGCGGCGCGGTCAACTGCGACAAGGTCAACGTCTCCGGCTGGTCCGAGATGTTCGGCTTGCCGATCAGCCTCTTCGCCATTCCGACCTACGGCGTCATGGGCTACCTGACGGTGCTCGCCTTGCGCGCCCTGCCGCAGAAGGACGCTGCGCAGCGCGCCGTCGGAGCCGCAGCGCTCGAAGCCGTCGCCGCCATCGCCACGCTGGCGAGCGCCTATTCGCTGGCATTGGCGTGGTATTCCAGCACCAAGGTCGAGGCCTACTGCCTGTACTGCATCTCGCTCTACGTCGTGAACATCGGCAGCACCGCGCTCGCCGTCCTGGCCGGGCCCAAGACGGTGCTGCGCGGCTTCCAAGGTGCGCTCAAGTCCTTGACCAGCTTCAAGGAACCGGTGCCGATGGCCTTCCTGGTCCTGGTGATCGCCGGCGGCGGCGCGTGGATCGGCTACGACAACGCCAAGCTGACCCTGGAGAATGCCTACAAGGCCAGCATCGACAAGCAGATGGCGGAGACGGGCGCGCCGACGCCGGCGGCCGCCGAGCCGAGCGCGCCGCAGCAGGTGGCGAGTGCGTCGCCGACGCCGTCCGCCCCGCCGCCGCGCGAGCTGCCGAGCGTGCAGGGCCTCAAGAAGACGCCGCACGGCGTGCAGGTCGGCGGCAAGATGACGCCGGAAGATGGGTGGACATTCGCGGTGTTCCCGATCGATCAGGGCATCGACTTCGGCTACGGCAAGGACGACGCGAAGGTCACGGTCATCAAGATCAGCGACTACGAGTGCCCGTACTGCAAGTACCTGGCGATGACGATGGAGCCGGTCAAGGCCAAGTACAAGGACAAAGTCCGCTTCATCATGAAGCAATTCCCGATGAATCCGGCCTGCAACAAGTACATGGTCGGCTACGACAAGCACCCGAACGCGTGCAACGCGTCGCTGGCGGGCGTGTGCGCGGGCAAGCAGGGCAAGTTCTGGGAAATGCACGACAAGCTCTACGCGGAGCAGCCCAAGCTCTCGCCCGAGGAGAACCGCGGCTACGCCAAGGAAATGGGCCTGGATCTCGCGAAGTACGACGCGTGCATCAAGGATCCGGCGACGATGCAGCAGATCCAGCAGGAGATCGAGGAG
Source organism: uncultured Myxococcales bacterium (assembly GCA_903917305.1). GTDB lineage: Bacteria > Myxococcota_A > UBA9042 > UBA9042 > UBA9042 > CAIXAA01. Next base: position 3,754 of record CAIXAA010000431.1, read on the forward strand.
GCGCACGAGGCCGGCATCAACGGCGCGCCGCGGACCTACATCAACGGCCGCCTGGTGACGGGCTCGGCGACGACGAGCATCCTCGAGTACATGATCGAAAGGACGTTGCAGAATCCGGATGTGCAGCCGGGCGGCGGCGCTGGCAACGTGGCGCAGGCGCCCAAGCCGGATGGCACGCACATGATCGCGTCCAAGACCGCCAAGGGCGCGTTCTTCATCGATCCGTATGAGGCGAGCCTGACGCAGGACGGCAAGGCCGTGAGCATCCCGGACGTGGAGCCCGCGCTGGCGTCGTGGAACGAGGCGGAAGCGGCGTGCAAGAAGGCCGGCAAGCGGATGTGCTCGGAAGAAGAGTGGGTTTCCGCCTGCACCGGCACGCCGGCCGTGGACGAGAACAACAACCAGATGTTCGCCGACGACAACGTCGAGGGCACGATGTACCCGTACGGCGCGTTCTACGAGGCTGGCAACTGCCGGGATCAAGAGGACAAGTACAAGGGCAAGGCCGGCAAGACCGGCTCGATGGCGCGGTGCCGCGGGCCTTCGGGCATCTACGACATGGCCGGAAACATTGGCGAATGGTCGGGCGCCACCAAGGAGACCGCGGGCCTCATGGGCGGCCACATGTCCAGCGGCGAGCGGGCCGCGTGCAACCAGCGCGCCGCCAGCTTCGGCGCGGGAAACCGCAACATGACCACGGGCTTCCGCTGCTGCGCCGACAGCGACGTGCAGCAGGGCAAGGTCGCCGCCAGCGCGCTCAAGGCGGACAGCGGCGAGATGGTCGGCAAGCCGGTGCCGGCGTTCGAGGCCAAGGACTCGGAAGGCAAGCAGATCAACACCGCGAACTGGAAGGGCAAGGTCACGCTGATCAACTTCTTCGCGTCGTGGTGCGGGCCGTGCAAGAAGGAGTTCCCGGAGCTGGTCACGCTGTTCAAGTCCAACAAGGACAAGGGCTTCCAGGTCGTGTCCATCGGCGTCGACCGCGAGGCGGCGCGCTCGGTCGAATTCGCCAAGGGCTTCGAGCCGCCGTGGGGCATCGTCGCCGACGAAGAGTCCGAGCTGATGGGCCGCTTCAACGTGTACTCCATGCCCGCGACTTTCCTCATTGATCGCCAGGGCATCGTGCGGTTCATGGACACCGGTTTCAAGCCCGAGGAGCAGCTCGAGAAGCTGCGCAGTGCGATCGCCGGCCTTTTGTAGTCGGCCGCAGGCGGTCTACACTCGCCGCCATGCCGTCTCGCTCCCAGACCGCCCCACGCGCGCTCCTTTGCCTGGCGCTGACTTGCGCCGTGCTGCCTGCCTGTCAGCGCAGCGCCGCGGCGGAGCCCATCGAGTGGCGTGAGCCGGCGCCGGGCCTCGCCTATGCCGAAGTGCCGCTGCGCACCCAGCCGCTGTCACAGCCGATCGCCGTGCACCTCCTGCGCCTCGATCCGCAGCGTTGGCAGTTGCGCGTGGTGCCGGCGAGCCTGACCGGCCGGCCGCTCGCCGATGCCGCGGCGTTCCGCAGGGCGCTGCCCGGCGCCGTGCTGGCGATCAACGGCGGCTACTTCGACGAGAACTACCGGCCGCTGGGCCTGCTGGTCGATCGCGGCCGCACGCTGTCGCCGCTGCGCCATGTGGATCACGGCGTGTTCGCCGTCGCGGCGGGCAAGGCGTCGCTGGTGCACGCGCGCGATTGGCAGTCGCCGCCCGACCTCGATTTCGCGGTGGAGTGCGGTCCGCGGCTGATCGTCGACGGCAAGCCATTGTCTTTCAAGGAGAACATCGCGCGCCGCACCGCGCTGGGCATCGACCGGCATGGCAACGTGGTGGTCGTGGCGACGGCGGACGTCCTGACGCTCCAAGCGCTGGCGCAGTTCCTGGCGCGCAGCGAGGCGGCGGGCGGTCCCGGGCTGCTGTACGCCCTGAACCTCGACGGCGGGCCTTCTACGATGCTTGATGTGGAGCGCGGCGCCGTCCACGCCGCCGTGCGCGCCCCGACCCAGGTGCCGATCGGCCTTGCCGTCGTGGAGCGCCCGGCTCCCTAGCCGCCTGCAGCGCGACCGCGATCGACCGCAAGCGCCATGGACTTGAACGCGAAGTTGCGTACTTGGCCCCAACAGGCGTATTTTTCCCGGTTCCTGGGCGGCACCGGCGCCAGTTTCGATCTTCGGACCTTGGAGATCGTGGGCGATCTGGTGCACACTGCTCCGCTGCGCGTGCGGCGGCCCGGCGTGTCCGGCTGCGTGCGCGCCAGCCAGGCGTTGGGGGCAGCGTCCGTGAGGCGCGGCCGGCGAAGAGGGAGGTGGTGGTGCGGTTTGATACGACTATGCTTGCTTCGAAGCGGCACGTAGCCCTGTCGGTGCTGCTGCCGTTTCTCGTGGCGACGCTCTCCTTGCCGGTGCAGCTCGGCCGCAGCCAGTTCGGCGTGGCGTGGGCCCAGGAAGAGAAACCGGCGCTTGGCATCATTCCTTTGGCGCGGCGCGGAGATGTCGGCGTCCTGGCCGTCGCGCGCATCGAGGAATACCTGCGCGCCATGCTGGAAGCGGGCGGCTCGGTTCGCATCCTGCCGGCCAAGGTCATCGACTCCGGGCGCGCTCCCGGAGGCGGCGCCACGGTGCAACGCGAGAAGCCGGTGACGGCGGCGAGCAAGGCCCTGGACAAGGCCGACACGCTGGCGATGACCAGCCGGACCATGTTGGAAGAAGGCGAGAATGCGGAGGACGCGCTCAAGCTGCTCAACGCCGCGGCCGATCGCTACGAGGCGAATTTCGCCGAGCTGGTCGACTTCACCAAGCTGGTCGACGTCTACGCCATGGCCGCCGCGGCAAGCCTGCAACTTTCCAAGGAAAAAGAGGCCAAGAACTGGGTGCAGAAGGCGCTCACCGTGCAGCCGACCTTCGTGGTCGATGCGCGCAAGAGCAACAAGAACCTGCAGTCCCTGGTCAGCTCGACGCTGCAGAACCTGTCGAGCCAGCCCAAGACGGCGCTGACCGTCGAGGCGAGCCAGCCGGAATCCGAAGTGTTCGTCGATGGCGTGCGCATTGGCCTGGCGCCGGCGAGCGTCAAGGACCTGCTGCCCGGCACGCACTTCGTGCAGGTGCGCCGCCCGGGCGCGCTGCCGTGGGGCGAGACCGCGCTCGCCAAGGGCAAGCCGCTGGCCATCAAAGCAAATCTGGCGATGGAGCCCGATCAGCAGAGCGAGATCGAGCTGGCCGTGCAGCCCGAGGACGTCAAGGCGTTCGCGCAGACCGGCAAGTTTCACGAGAAGGTGTTCCGCAACACCGCGTTCTTGTTCACCAAACAGGTGCGGGCGCAGTTCCTGCTCTACGGGGTCGTGGCCAAGACGGCGCGCGACCTCGAGCTGCACATGTTCTTGTTCAGCGCCAAGCAGAAGCGCATCGTGCAGCTGGACAAGGTGACGTTTGCATTGTCGCTCAATGACTTGCAGATGAAGATGCTGGATGCGGAGGGCCGCGTTCGCGCTGCCGTGGCTTCGTGGCCGGCGGATCGCGAGCTCAAGGACCTGCCGGACGCGTACGGACGCCAGCTCGACGCCGCCGAAGCGCCGGAGATCGTGCCGACGCCGCCGCAGGAGCTGACCACGCCGGAGCCCGAGAAGCCCGTGACCAGGCCGCGCGTCGAGCCGGTGCGCCCGCGCGTGGAGCCGATCGCGCCGCGCGTCGAGCCCAAGCGCACGCTCGAGGACGGCTCGGATCCGTATGCCGGCCTGCTGCAAGACGAAGAGCCGGCGCACAAGGCCGTCTACAAGACCTGGTGGTTCTGGACCGCGGTCGGCGTGGTTGCCGCCTGCGTCGCCGCGGGCGTCTACTTCGGCACGCGCTCGACGCCGCAGGCGGACGGCTTCCGCGCATCGGCGGTGATGCCATGATGCGCAACCTCTGGAGTTCCTGGATGTCCCAGTTTGGCAAGGCGATCTTGTTCGCCACCGCGCTCAGCGCCTGCACCCAGACGGCCGCCGCGCCGCCGGAAAAGCTGCACATGCTCGTGCGCGCGCCGAGCGACGCCGACAACCCGTTCCTGGCGTCGGCCAACGGTGCGTTCGTCGCGGTGACGGCCGAGGCGCCGGACATCCCGCCGGACAAGTACCAGGTCGTGCAGCCGTACAAGTCCGGCATGAGCGTTGCGCTGCCGGATCTGCCCTTCGGGCGGCGCCAGGTGCGCGTCGAGGTGTGGTCCAGGGATCCGGCGACCGGCAACCCGGCGCCGCCGATCCTCGGGCGCGGGCGCACGGTTCCGGTGAACGTGACGCGCGACGGCGCAGCGTCCACGGTTCATCCGTACATCACCAAGATCAATCAGTTTGCTCCGGTGGTCGATGACACCGGCATCGCCGCGAAGCTCGACGGTCGCGTCGGCGCCGCGTCGGTGACGCTGCCGAGCGGTCAGGTGCTGATCGTCGGCGGCGGTGCCTTGTCGGGCACGGCGAAGAATCCTTACGATCCGACGAGTTTCTTGAAGTTCTCCGACACGATCCTGGCCTACGACCCGGACTCGCGGCAGCTCGTCAGCCCGAGCAAGCTCGCCGACTCCGTGACGCTCAAGTTCGGTCGCGCCCTGCACGCGATGGCGGTCGGCCGCAGCGTCGTGGCGGTGGTCGGTGGCCTGTCGCAGGCGGATGGTACCACCAAGCCGACCAATTCTGTTGAGTATTTCGACATCAACACCGGCAAGATGCTGACCAGCGCGGCGGCCTCGCCGGACCTCGTCTATGCCCGCGTGCAGCCGACCGTCATCCAGATGTTCGACAACGAGGACTACTTCCTCATCCTGGGCGGCAAGGGCAACACGCCGTGCACGGACAGCGGCAACGACATCGAATGCGCCGCCAACACGTGGGAAATCTGGAGCCCGGTCGACGGGGCCATCTTGAAGGGCCGCATGAACGAGGCGCGCTGGAACCAGGCCGCGGTGCGCCTGCCCGCGCCCGACGGCGGCTACGTCATGCTGATCGGCGGCGAGAACGACGGCGGCGTGCTCGGCACCTTCGAGGTCATCCAGTTCAACAACGGCGGCAGCGTCGCGCAGAAGGGCTTTGCCTGCTCTGATCCGCCGCCGTCCGACGGCCGCTGCAGCCCGGGCCAGCTCGATCCGCACTGGCAGCCGATGACCGGCTACCTGCGCGACGGCGCCGGCCGCACCATGCTGGGCGCCGTGTTCCTGTCGACGGCGAAATACAACTTCGTCTACATGATCGGCGGGTTCTCCGACAAGGCCCACAAGGTGCCGTCCAACCGCGTGGACATCTTCGACATCGCTTCGGGCGTCTACGTCGATGCCGGTGCTGACTTCGCCCTCGCAACCGCGCGCGGCGCGCCGATCGTGGCCGCGGCCGTGACGCCGACGCATCCCGGGCAGGTCCTGGTGGCGGGTGGCAGCACGAGCGAGACGACGCACCTGGACTCCTCGGAATTCCTCTGGATCAACCCGGACGAGTTCAAGCTGACGCTCAACAAGGACGGCAGCGGCGCGGTCACCGGCGAGAGCATCGCGGGCGCGCGGGTCGTCGGCGTCGAAAACGGGCTGCTCGGCGGCAACCGCGCGCAGGGAACTGCCGCGGCCTTGTCGACCGGCCACGTGCTCGTCGTCGGTGGCGCCACCGGCGACAGCGGGTCGGTGTCGGCGCAGCCTGCGCTGACCCTTTGGAACCCCTTCTGATTGTTACCAGGCGGCGGCCGCAGGGGTTGCGGCACGCCGATCGTTCGCGGACGCAGCCATCGCAGCGGTGACCCTCCATGCAGCGTACGGTGCGAGCGGACACGCCGAAGCAGGGACCGGTTCGCCACCGGCTGCGGCCAAGCTTTACCTTGGGTATTGCAGGGTTGGCCCTGGTGGTGCTGGGGCTGTCCCTGGCGGCGCGGCCGGCGACGGCGCTCGTCCTCGGTAGCTACCCGTCGGTTCCAAAGTCCTGGAAAGTCTACGGCAAATCGGTGCAGCTCGGCGCCTCGCTGGTGACGAACTACACGGACTACCGGTTCAATGACAAGCTGCTGCCGCAGAGCTCCGACACGGTCAAGATCGCGCAGAAGATGCCGGAAGACGCAGTCATTACCGCTGCGTATGTATACTGGGGCGCTTCCGCGTCGGACTTCGGCATCGACAACACCGCCGATTTCACGTTCGCCGACGGCACCAAGGTCAGCCTGACCGCGGATTCGTGCGACCAGCGCAACGACACCGCCGGCGTCGGCCTGCACTTCTACTGTCGCAAGGATATCGCCAGCTTGCTGGCCGCCCACCCCGGCAGCGCGTACTGGAACGGCACCTACACGCTCGGCGGCGTCGACGCCAAGGTGGCCGCCATCAAGGTGCGAAAAGGCTCGGATCCCCCGAACTTCTGCCCGCCCAAGTACGACGGCTCGCAGGAGGACGTCTGCTGCCAGGACAGCGACGTCAACTGCCAGGCGCGCCACGCCTCCTGGTCGATGACCATCGTCTACGACACCAAGTTCAGCGACACGACCCAGCGCGACGTGTTCTTGTACGACGGCTTCGTGCTGCTCGACGA
>CAIXAA010000432.1 GCA_903917305.1 uncultured Myxococcales bacterium
AGCGCTTCGCGCCGCTCCGGCACGCGCATCAGCTCGACCACCGCCGCCGCCAGACCCACCGGGTCCATCTGGGGAACGCCTATCGCTGCGCCGGCTTGCACCAGCTCCGACAAGGGCGCTTTGTTGGCCACCACTGTCGCCAGCTCCTCGCCCATGCCTTCGAGCAGCACCATTGGCAGGTCCATCTTCTCGTGGTGGCTGTCGGCGGGGAACACCTGGACCGATGCGATGGCGAACAGCTCACGCAAGCTTGTGACTTCGTTCAGGAATGTGACGTGGTGCGCAATACCGTCGGCAGTGATCGCCTCCTTGATGCGGTTCTCCTCGCGGGCGTCCTGCTCACCGCGGATGCGGCACGCGAGGACGAAATGCACTTCGGTACCGCGAAGGATGCGCGGCATGGCCGCCGCGACGGTGCGCGCCGCGTTCGAGTGGCCATAGTCGCCGGCGTAGATGACCACCGGCATGTCCAGCGGAATGCGGTACTTGCGCCGGATCTGCGCCTTCTCGCCAGCCGGAATCGGGGGTTGCACGCGGATGCCGGGCGGAATCCACAGCGGCTCGTGGATGCCTTCGGCGGTCAGGCGCTGCTGCGTCTCCTGCGTCAGGCACACCACGGTCGACCCCGCCAGCGCCCGCGCGATGCCCACGGTCGAGCGCGGCGCGCGCACCAGCGTGTGGATGACCGGCACGCCGCGCAGCCGGGCGCCGACGCGCACGACGTTGGCCACCAGCGCGTCCGCCGGCCAGAACAGGTGCACCAGCGCCATCTGGCGCGCGCCCAGCAGCCGCCCGAACAGGCCCACGCGGCGACCCAGCGGCGTGTGGCCGCCGACGCGCGGACCCCAGGCGGACTCGACCTCGACGTGCGGATCGCTCGACACGACGCCTTCGTGCGTCAGCACGCGGGCGCGATAGCGCTGCAGATTCGCGGCAATGCCTCGCACGAGGTTCTTGTCGCTGCGCGTCCACGGCGGCTCGACCGGGCCGGACAGGTACAGGACGCGTTGGCCGTACTCGGTCATGGCGCTTACAGCTCCCCGAGCAGTTCTGCCCAGAACCGCGCATCGATGAACTTGTCGCGGGCGGTGTCCGAAAGTTTCTCGCTCTCCGCCGCGGTCAGTGTGCCAGCCGGAGCGCGGCACATCACGCGGAAGCTGAGGAACCTGCGGTCTGCCGCCTCGGCGGGCTCGGCCGGTTCATGAATGCCGAGGAGCGACACGGATTCGACCACGACGCCGAGAGCGGTCGTCTCGCGCTCGAGCAACTTCTGCACGGTCGCACACTTGTGGTGCTTGGAGACCGGCACGGTCACGTCGAACGTGGAGGAGGGAAAGTTCGGCGGCGCGGTGCCCACCGGCACGCGCTCCGGAAGGCCCAGCACCGTCTGCAAGTCCAACTCTGCCACTACGATTTCTGATGCAACATCAAGGTGTTGACGGACAATCGGATGCAGCAGCGACAACCAGCCCACGACCTGGCCTTGGCCGGCGACCAGGAGTGCGTGGCGCGCAGGGTGGATCCAGGTGGTGTCGCGGTCTGGCGCGGCAACAGGCCAGTGTAGACCGGTGGTCTGCGGTCCCACCAAAGCAAGAGGGCCGCGATCTGCTTTGTCCATGATGAGTTGCAGACTGGCGACGGCCTCACGGTAGAGTTCGATCGAAATCTCGCGTGGTGTCTCCACGCGGCGCGCGCCTTGGGCGGCCCCGCCCAGCCGCCGGCCGATCGCGATAGCCAGACGCATCGGCTGCCACGGCAGCTTGCGGCCGGAACTTGCCGCTCTTTCCACCGCTTGCGCCATGTCGGGCGTCATGCGCGCCAGCCAGGAGCGGCGATAGACATCGTCGTGCTGCGCCATCGCGAGATCGGGCACGCCGAGATCCACGGCTGCGTGCTCGGCCAGTGACAGTTCGCGGTCCGGCACCGGCAGAAACACCCGGCCGATCTCGAACAGCCCGATCTGCAAGCCTTCGCGGCTTGCCTGGCGTCCATCGCCCTGCTGCAGGTTGCGCTCCAGCGCAGCGATCAGGTTTGGCGCCAGGTTGCGACGCAAGTGCTTGTGCTCGCTGGAGATCGCATTGCGCACCCCGATGCGCGGCAGATCGCCTTCGCCCAGACCCAGCCGCGTGCGATCCCCTTCGTGGTCAAAGCCGTAGAGGACGACCTCCGTCAATCCGCAGCCTTGCACCAGGGCGGTGCGGATCTTGCGCTCCAGCAGGCGCAGCGGCGGCGTGAACGGCGGCTTGGACGGCACCAGCGGCGCCACCGGGTGGATGCGCCCGTAGCCGTAGTGGCGGCCGAGCTCCTCGACGAGATCCTCCGCAATCGACACGTCTTTGGTGGCGCGGAAGCTCGGCACCGTGACGTGCAGCGTGTCCTCTTCGCGCTCGATGTGGAAGTCGAGGCGTTCCAGGCACTGCACCAGCCACGCCAGCGGCATCTCCTCGGCGGTGACGCCCAGGCGCTCGCGCAGGTAGCTCGCCGTCGTCGTGATCTGCAGCGCCACGCGCGGCGCGGCATGGAACGGTCCGGCATCGGCCAATTCGCTGACGATGCGCGCACTTGGGCACATCTCGCCGACCAGCTTCAAGAAACGCCGCGCCGCAATGCCGGGCAGCGCCGGATCCAGCGCCTTTTCGAACCGCGCGGAGCTCTCCGTGCGCATCCCCAGCCGCATCGCGGTCTTGCGGATCGTCGCCGCGTCGAAGGCCGCCGCTTCCAGCACGACGGTCACCGTGTCCGGCTTGATCTCGCTGTCGGCGCCGCCCATCACGCCGGCGAGTGCCACCGGCCCTTCGCCATCGGCAATCACGCAATCGCTGGGCTGCAGGCGGCGCACCTGACCATCGAGCGTCGTGATGGTCTCGTTCTCGGCCGCGCGCCGCACGCAAATCGCGTTGCCACGCAGGCTGCGCGCATCGAAGGCGTGCAGCGGATTGCCGGTCTCCAGCATGACCAGGTTGGTCGCGTCGACCACGTTGCTGATCGGGCGCACGCCCAGGCGCCGCAGCCGCAGTCGCAAGTCGACTGGCGCCGGCGCAACCGCGATGCCCTCCATGCGCGCACAGACGTAGCGCGGGCACAAATCCGGCGCATCGACGCGCAGATCGACCGGCGCGCCCTGGCTGAGCGCGACTTCGAGCGCCAGCGGGTGCAGCGGCCTGCCCAGCATCGCCGCCACTTCGCGCGCCATGCCGTACTGGCCCCAGAGATCCGGGCGGTGGGTGATCGACTTGTTGTCGACTTCGTAAAGGACGTCCTCGACTTGCACGGCGTCGGGCAGGCTCGTGCCGGCAGGCGCGTGGCAGCCATCGAGCGACAGCAGGCCGGCGTGGTCATCGGAAAGCCCGAGATCCGCTTCGGAAGCCAGCATGCCCGGCGACGGCACGCCGCGCACTTCACCCAGGCGCACCACGATGCCCGACGGCAGCGTCACGCCCGGCGGCACGAACGGCACGCGCATCCCCACGGCGAGATCCGGCGCGCCGCACACCACGGTCACCTGGCCTTTGTCGCCCAGGTCCACCGTCGCCAGGTGCAGCTTGTCCGACGCCGGATGGGCGGCCACCGCGATGACGTCGGCGACCAGCACGTCGCGCAGGCCGGTACCGACCTGATGCACCTTGTCGATCTCCGCGACAGTGCAGGTGAAACGCTGAGCGAACTCCAGGGGCTCCACGCCCTTGGTATCGACCCACTGCGAAATCCATCGCCAGGACACGAACATGGGCAGTTTCCTCGGCGGTCAGAATGCGGAGAGGAAGCGGGCATCGCCGCTCAGCAGCAGGCGCACGTCGGGCACGCCGTAGCGCATCATCACGAGGCGCGACAGGCCAAGACCGAACGCCCAGCCTTGCCACTCCGCGGGATCGAGGCCGCCGGCGCGCAGCACCTGCGGGTGCACGAGGCCGCAAGGCAGCAGCTCCAACCAGCCGGATTGCTTGCAGACCGGGCAGCCCTTGCCGCCGCAGACCTGGCAGCTGATGTCGAGCTCGAAGCCCGGTTCGACGAAGGGGAAGTAGCCGGGACGCAAGCGGATCTCGACGTCGCGCTCCAGGATCGCCGTCAGCAGCGTGCGCATCGAGTCCAGCAGGTGCGCGACCGACACGTGGCGGTCGATCATCAGGCCTTCGACCTGGTGGAACGTGTGCTCGTGGCTGGCGTCGGTCGCTTCGTAACGGAAGACTTTTCCTGGGAAGATCGCGCGGAACGGCGGCGCGAACTGGTGCATCGTGCGCACCTGCCCGGACGACGTGTGCGTGCGCAGCAGATGGCCGTCGTCGAGCCAGAACGTGTCCTGCATGTCGCGCGCCGGGTGCCACGATGGGATGTTCAGTGCTTCGAAGTTGTTGAATTCGCTCTCGACTTCCGGGTAGTCCAGGACGTGGAAGCCCATCGACGTGAACACCGACTCGACCTTGTCCGTCACCAGCGCGAGCGGGTGCACGTGGCCGCGCGGGCGCGCGATGCCGGGCAGCGTGACGTCGAAGGTGTCATCGGCCAGCTCGGCGTCGATGAGCGCTTGGATCAACTGCTCTTTTCGCTGCGCCAGCGCGGCTTCGGCTTCCTGCTGCAGGCGGTTGACGAGCTGGCCGAAGGCCTTGCGCTCCGCCGGCGGGATCGTCGGAATCTGGCGCATCAGCAGCGAAATCTCGCCCTGACGGCCCACCGCGCGCACTTCGACCTGGCGCAGCGCCTCCATGGTCGAAGCCGCCGCGATCGCCTGCATCGTCTTGCCGGCGATCGCTTCGGCGTCGCCTTGCCAGCCCGGTTGCGCGCCTGTCATCACTCGATCCGCTTCATGACGTGGTAGCCGAAGTTGGTCTCGACGATGTCGACCTGGCCGACGCCGAGCGACAGGCCGAGCTGTTTGAACGGCGGCACGAGGCCGGCATCGGGCGTGACGGGGTAGGTGCCGGGACCGGGATCCTGGCTGTTGGCCTTCATCAACTTCTCGAAATCGGTGCCTTTCTTGCGGGCTTCATGGCACAGCTTGATGGCGAGCGCCTTGGCTTCTTCCTTGGTGCGCTTCTCGTCCTTGCCGGGCAGGGAGCCCGCATAGCCGAGCAGGATGTGGCTGACCTTGGTCATCGTCGGCGCCGGGCTCTGCGTGGACGGGCAGGCGGAAGCCTCCTCGCCCGGGCCGGGGCACTTGTCGGTCATCACGGGAATCAGCGGCTTGACCGGCGGCACGAAGTCGAACGGCACGCGCTTCATGACGTGGTAGCCAAAGCGCGTCTCGACGATGTCGATCTGGTTGATGCCGAGCGACGTGGCCATCTTCGTGAACTCAGGCACGTAGCGGCCGCGCAGCGGCGGCGTGACCTCGTAGACGCCCGGACCCGGGTCCTGGCTGTTGTCCCAGATCAACTTCACGAAATCCGCACCCTTGCGCGCTTCGTGCGCCAGTTGCGTCGCGAGCTTGAGCGCCTCGGCCTTGTCGCGCGTCACCTTCTCGCCCGGCAGGGAGCCAGTCCAGCCGATGAGCACGTGCGCCACCTTGATGTTGTCGTCGATCTTGTCCTGCGGCTTGGGGCAGGAGGCGGCGTCCTCGCCGGGCATCGGGCAGGCGTCCGTCAGGACCGAAATGCTTGCAGTCTTAGGTGCTTCCGGAGCGGGAGCCGGCGCCTTGGCAGGCTCGGCAGCAGCAGCAGCAGCGGGAGCAGGTGCGGCGGCGGGCGCAGCGGCCGGAGCGGCCGGCGTTTCGGGGGCCTTGTTGCAGGCGGCGGCCGCGAGGGCCAGGAGGGACAAGGAGCAAATCCAGCGCATGAGACCTCGTGCGTGCGGCGGTTTGAAGTGGCCAAGGCCGGCCGCAAGGCGGCGCGGATTGTGCGCTGGATGGGGTAGGCGGTCAATCGCACACGGCCTGGCTTGCGCCTACGCTGGCTTGCGGCGGCGCTTCGCGAGGCAGACGAGCGCGACAATGCCGCACAAGCTGGACAAGGAGCCGAACGCGCCGGGAACGGAGCCGGGCGCCGCGCTGCAGCAGTCTTCCGGATGCGAGCCCTGCACCACCTTCACTTTCGGCTTGGGCGTGGTGCCGTCGCTGCTGCTGAGCTTGCAGACCGCGCCGTCGGGCTGTTCGCCCGGGCCGCACAGGTACAGGATCGTCGTCGCCGTCGCCACGTGCCCAGCGCCGTCCAGCACCACGAGCGTCGCCGTGTAGTCGCCTGCCGGCAGTGGTTTGCCGGCCGCATCGGCCGCCGTCCAGGTCCACGCAATGTCGATTGCCGCCTGGGCCACTGTCGCCGACTTGGCGCCGACGATCTTGCCATCCGGCGCCTGGACCTGCAGGGACCACGAGGCCAGCCGCGTCTTGTCCACGAGGTGCGCGGACAACGTGCTCGAGGTGCCGGGCAGCAGGGCAGCGGGCTGGGCGGTCCAGGCCGTGATGAGGGGAGGCGATTGATCGACGACGGCGAAGCCATCCGAGAGCGTCGCCGGCGACCATCCTGCCTGGGGACCCGAGGAGATGTAGGCCGCGACCGACGTCAGGTAGTGCACGCCGGTCTGCAGGTACAGGTCGGGAACCGTCGCGGACGTGGCGGGGCCGACATCGAGCGCGCCCGTCACGGCCGCGCCGGTGTCGTCCAGGATGCGCACCGAGTAGCCGGAAGCCCCCGGCACGGCAGCCCAATTCGCGTGGACGGCCGAGGCGTCCTCCTGCACGTCGATGTCCTCGGCGTCGGTCAGCGCGGGCGTGCCGGCATTCTCCCGCACCCAGGCCGGCTGGCCGAGCGTGCCCTGGTCGATGGCGTACAAGTAGCCGTCGGAGAAGCTGACCAGGATCTCGAGCAGGCCATCGCCGTCGAGATCCGCCGGGATGGGATCGCCGAACGTGCCGCCCCAGTCCAGGACCCAGTCGACCGCGCCGCTCGTCGCGTCGACCGCGTACAACATGCCTTGGCTGGTGCGGAACAGCAGCGACGGATGGCCTTTGCCCGTGAGATCCGCCACGGACACGAGGCCCGCGGCGGTGTGCGAACCTGCCGGCGCAGCCTCCGGCGGCCACGACGCGCCATCGACAAAAGCCTTCTGCCACAGAATCTTGCCCGACGTGGCGTTGCGCACCGTGACCACGGACGACACCTCGGTCAGCGAGGCGACGTGCCAGACCTTCTCGACCGGAACCAGCGCCGCTGCCTGGTAGAAGAGGTGCTCGTCCGGCGCGAACCACAGCGTCGTCAGATCCGGCGCCTGCTCCGCCTCGATGCCAGCGCCACCTTCACCGATGACGGTGTCGAGCAGGCCATCGCCGTTCAGATCGGCCAGCATCGAGACGCCGTACGATGCCTGCTTGCCTTTGACATCTTGGATGATCTCGCCGGTCAGCGAGTCGCAGGCAAAGCGGTCGTGGTACTCCGACGAGAGGAGGCGCGGCGGCTTGACCGTGTCATCGAGGGACAGGCTGCTCTCGAACAGCGCGGAGCACGGCGCGTGCAGCGGCCACAGCGCCTTGCCCGTCTTGCCGGAGATGATGTTGGTGTAGGGCGTGTTGGCCGCAAAACCCGTCGGGCTCGTCCACATGGCGATCGCGTCTTCGCAGCCGTCGCTGTCGACGTCGGCCGTAGCGAACGTGATGTCGCCGAGCCAGGTGAAGGGGCCTTCGGGCTGCACGTAGCTCCACAAGGTCTTGCCGGCGGGGGACAGGGCGCTGAGCGTCGCGGAGCCGCCGAGGGGCCGGTGGCGCACCAGGATTTCGCGCGCGCCATCGCCGTCGACGTCCGCGGGGCTGGCTGCCACGGCGCCGCCCGGTCGCGCGGTCCATGCGACGCTGGGCGCCGTCATCGGTCCAGCCGTCGAGAGGTCGAGGGCGGTCACGGTGTCGCCGACGCTGACGGTCACGCGCGGCAGGGCATCCTTGTCGTGCACGGGCGCCACGCTGATCTGCGGATTCGCCGGCGCACCGTAGGTGAGGTCCGCCTGGCCATCGCCATTCAGATCATTGAGGAGCTTGAGGCCGGCATCCAGCACGGGCGCGTGACCGTCCGCCAGCGCCAGCAGCAGGCGCCGCGTGCCGCCCGGCGCCGCCAGCGTCAGGGCGAGGTGGCCATCGCCGGTCATGGGCAGCGTCGCGAGCAGCACCGGGCTGACCGCCGCGCCCGCCGGATCGGGCAGGGCAATGCGCAGCAGCGCCATCTGGTCGGCGTGCAGATCGCCGTTGAGGTCGGACAGCACCGCCAGCTCCGTCCCCGGTTGCGCGCCGGCCGTCAACGGCAGCGCCGGGCGCAGCGGCTCCTTGGCCGCCTGATCGGCCTCGCTCGCCGGCAAGACGGACGCGGCGGAGAGTTCGCCAACGCCGAGATCCGCCATCAACGCGAAACCGGCCTTGCGCGAGAAGCGGACGAGGCGCAGCGGTGCGAACCGCGCCGTGTCCGCGCCCGCTTGCAGGCTGACCTGCAACGCCGCTGGCCCGGAAGCACCAAGCCGCAGCAGCCCCAGCAGTTGCGGCGTCTGCCCGGCACTTGCGCTCAGCCAGGTGGCGCCGGCATCGAGCGTCGCCAGCACCGTGCCGGTCGCCAGATCGCGCGCCTCGACCGTCCACACGCCTTGGGCCAGCCGCGCGAGGATCACCTCTTCGAGGCCATCGCCATCGAGATCGCCCACCGCACCCGGCAGCAGGCGCACATGACCGGCCACATCCGCTTCCGCCATCGACCATTGCACCACCAGGGCGGTGTCCACGCGCCGCAGGACGTAGACGCCGCGCAGGCTGTGCTTGGCGTCGTTCGTCGCGTAGTCGGCGGAGAAGACGAGCCAAGGTGCGCCGCCATCCTTGGCGGGACGGCTGACTCCGGACGTGTAGGCATAGGTCATGTGGGGCAGCGCATCGGACTTTGCGAGCAGCGCGCCGGTCTTGCCGGAAAAGCCGAAGAGGTGTTCGACGCCCGGGACCAGGAAGTCGGCCAGGCCGTCGCCGTCGATGTCCATCGTCATCTGGCCGCCGGCCCCGGCGACGTCGACGCCGG
Source organism: uncultured Myxococcales bacterium (assembly GCA_903917305.1). Taxonomy (GTDB): domain Bacteria; phylum Myxococcota_A; class UBA9042; order UBA9042; family UBA9042; genus CAIXAA01. The sequence continues at coordinate 8,970 of CAIXAA010000432.1, forward strand.
GCATGGGCAACGTCGTCTTGGCGGTCTCCGTGACGGCGCCGACGAAGCGGTACACGTGCGTGGCGGGGGAAGCGGAAAGGCCGGCGCCGCCATTGTCGGCGAGCGCCAGGTCGCTCGTGCCGTCGCCGTCGAAGTCCGCGACCGCCGCGTAGGCGAGCTGCGAGAACAGGCCGGCCGGCGAAGTCCAGAGCACCTTGCCGGTCTGGGCGGACAGCGCGTACGCGGCGATGCTGCTGATCACGACGACTTCCGGCGTGCCATCGCCCGTCAGATCGGCGACGCCGGCAAAGCGCGTCGCGCCGAGCGGGGCCGTCTCCCACAACACCTTGCCGCTGATCGTGCGAGCCACCGCGCGCCCGCCTTCGAGCGACAGCACGTCCTGCGCCCCGTCCAGGTCGACGTCATGCGCGAGCGGCTGCACCGGCGCGCCACCGAGGAAATAGCGCCAGATGGTCACCGGCGTCGCGATCGCGCCGCTCGCTGGGCTGTGGTTCGTGCGGCGCACGTCGTGGTGCGACATCGGCCAGAAGCGATCGAGCGGCGCGGCGAAGGCGACCGCCGTCAGGCCCAGCGTCATCGCCAGCAGCACCACCGCGGCGCGCATCAGTCCCGAACGAGAGAAGGATCTCATCGCATGCCCCCCAAAGCCATCGGCGACGTTGTGCCGCATGAGAGGTTGGTTGCCTCTGCCTACCTGCGGGTTGTGTGTGCAATTGCAAGGAGCGCTAGCGTGCACCAGCAAGGGGCCAAAGACCATGGGTCTGTGCCGCTTTTGCCGCCCGGCGTTCCTCGTCCGGATGCGCGCGGTCCAAGTCCGCAAACGCCGCCTTCCACGCCGCGAAGTTGGCGCCCGCGCGCGCCGCCTGCACCACCGCGTGCCCCGTCTCGATGCCGCCTTGGCTCAGCCGGTACTCGACCCACGACCAGCGCGGCGAATCGAAGCGTACGTCCACCCGGCTGCCGAGCGCCCGCTGCACGCGCGAAAGCCGGCGCGTCGTCTCGGCAATCGTCGCGAACGGCGCCTCCGCCAAAGGCGTGTGCAGCTTGGGCACGAAAGGCGCGATCCCGAGCGCGGTCCGCACCCGGCCGGACAGGCGCTGACCGAGATCAATCAGCTCGTCGACATCCGCATCGGTCTCGTCCGGAAGTCCCAGGATCACGTACATCTTGAACTGCTTCATGCCCACGCGCCGCGCCTGCTCCGCCGCCTCGACCAGGTGGCGTTCGCGCAGGCCTTTCATCATCTTGCCGCGCATGCGCTGGCTCGGCGCGTCCGATGCCACGGTCAAGGTGCGGTAGCCGCCTTGGTGCAGCAGATCGACAAAGCTGTCGTCCAGCTTGTCCGCCCGCAGCGAGCTGATGCCGATTTGCTTGCCGCGCGCGATCGCCGCGCGCAGGGCGTCCTGGATCGGCGCCCAATCGCTGACCGCCGCGCCGACGAAACCGACGCGCGGCGCCGCCTCGAACTCCGGCCGGTCGAGCACGGCGATCACGCGCTCCAGCTCCGGCGAACGCATCGGCGCCACCGGCGCGCGCACCACGCAGAACTTGCAGTAGCGCGGGCAGCCGCGGCTCGCCTCCACCAGCATCATGTCCTTGAACTCGGCCAGCGGACTGTGCCACGCGCCATAGGCCGGCAGCAGATCGAGATCGCGGACGGACAGCAGCTCCGGCACCGCATCGCCGTGCACGGCCGGCACCCAGCAGCCGGGCGTCTGCGCGGCATGCGTCTGGATCGCCTCGCGATCCATGCCCGCCTCGAACCAATCGAGCAGCGTCGTGACGACCACATCCGCCTCGCCCATCACGACCACGTCGGCGATCAGACCCAGGGGCAGGGCGTTGGACGACGTCAGCGGACCGCCGACGAGGATGGGGGGATGCTGCGGCCCGCGCTCCGCCGCCAAAGCCGGAATGCCGGAGATCTCCAGCATTTGCACCAGGTTCGCCAGATCCAGCTCGTAGGCGATGGACACGCAGATGGCGTCGTAGTCGGCCAGCGGCTTGGCGATTTCCAGAGACGTGAGGCCGCTTTGCAAGCCACCGTCCGGCAGCACGGCGCGGTGGCAGGCCACGCTCTCCCGGCTGTTCAGGGCGCGGTAGATGACCTGCATGCCCAGCGAGGAGCCGGCCACGCGGTAGCTGTTCGGGTAGCACAGCACGACTTCGATCGCGGCGCGGCGCGTCAGCGTTCCGATCTCGCCGGCGATGAGCGGGCTCTGGCCGCGCGGCTCCCGGTGCTTCATGTGCGCGTTGCGTGTGGCTGCATTCGGCGTGCACGGTAGGACCACGCGCCGCCCGGGTCAACGTCGATTGCGCGCTTGCCGCCGCCCGCGCCGCCGTGCGAACCTGCGCCGGCACCCGCAGGAGCCACCCATGTCCACGCTTTCGCCGCTCGCGCTGCCGCTCGATGCCTACGAGATCACGGAGCTTCTCACCTGGCGCCGCGCACTGCATGCCCAGCCGGAGCTGTCCCTGACCGAGCACGACACCCACGCCTTCCTGCGCGCGGCGCTGCGGGAGATGGGCTGCCACGCCGAGACGGTGGGCGGGACGGGGCTCAAGGTCGTGCTGGGGCAGGGCGCGGGGCCGGCGCTGCTGCTGCGCGCGGACATGGACGCGCTGCCGGTGCAGGAGCAGTCGGCGCTGCCTTTCGCCTCGCAGCGTCCCGGCTGCATGCACGCCTGCGGGCACGACGCGCACATGGCGATGCTGCTGGCGGTGGCGAAGCGCTTGAAAGTGAACGAGGAACTGCTGCCCGGCCGCATCGTGCTGTGCTTCCAGCCGGCCGAAGAGAATGGCCGCGGCGCGCTGGCGTTGATCGGCGATGGCGTGCTGGACGACCCGCCGGTGGGCGGCGCGCTGGGGCTGCACGTCTGGACGGGGCTGCCGGTGGGCACGATCAGCGCGGCGCCGGACGGCGTGATGGCGGCGGTCGGCGAGTTCATCATCACCGTCAAGGGGCGCGGCGGCCATGGCGCGATGCCGCACACAGCGATGGATCCGGTGGTGGCGGCAGCGGCGGTGGTGCAGGCGCTGCAGACGATTGCCTCGCGGCGCACCGATCCGCTCGATCCGGTGGTGGTGACGGTGGGCAGCATCCACGGCGGTTCGGCGTTCAATGTCATCGCCGACGACGTCGTGCTGCACGGCACCTGCCGCAGCTTCTCCAAGGAACTGAGCGAGCGGCTGCCGGACCTCGTCGCCGACATCGCCGGTGCCGCCGCCGCCAGCCACGGCGCCAGCGCGGAGACGGTCTACAACCAGCACACCATCGTCTTGCGCAACGACCGCACCATGGCGGACCTCGTCGCCAGCGCGGCGAGCAGCACGCCCGGCGTGCGCCACGTGGACCGCACCATGCGCATGATGGGCGGCGAGGACATGGCGTACTACCTGGAGCGCGTCCCGGGCTGCTTCTTCTTTGTCGGCTGCGGCAACCTCGACGGCTCCTCGGAGCCGCACCACAGCCCGCGCTTTGTCATTGACGAGGCCGGGTTGCCGATGGGGGCGAACGTGATGCTGCGCGCCGTCGCCAACTACTTCGCGGGTTGATCCGCGGTCATGCGCTCGATGATCTGACGCACCAGGTGCTGCTCCGGCAGGCCGTGGCGCGCCGTCACCACCAGCGCTTCGCCCAGCAGCGCGCCGCACGCCTCGCCGTGGCCCAGCATGCCCTCGACCTGCCCCAGCAGCAGCAGCGCCGCACCCAGGCTGCGCGGCGCGTGGGCCTGCCGCAGCCATTCCACTGCCTCGCCTAGCACTTGCGCAGCCGGCGCCAGCTCGCGCGCCATGGCCAGCAGGCGACCCTGCAGCGTCAGCGCCTCGCCGCGCTGCACCGCCGGCAGATCCTGCGTCGGCAGCGCCGCCAGCAGCGTGCGGGCCTGCCGCGCCCGCCTCGTCTCCAGCAGCAGTTGCGCCAGATCGACCGTCACCGCGGCCGTTTCCGCCGCAAGACCCGCCTCTCGGGCCTGCGCCAAGGCCGCCACCAGCTCCTGCTCCGCCGCCTCCTGCTGCCCAAGTCCGCGCAACGTCAGCGCTTCGCCGCGCCAGGCCCGCAGGGCCAGCTGCGGACGACCGAGCGCCTCGGCATCGGTCCGCGACGCCGCGAAGGCCTCGCGCGCCGCCGACCACTCGTGGGCGGTCGCGTGCAAGTTGCCAAGCGAGAAGGCAGATTCTGCCGCCAGATCGCGCCGCCCGCTCGACCGCGCCGTCTCCAGCGCGTGGTGCAGGACCAGGCGGCCTTCATCGAGGCGCCCGTCGGAGAGCAACAGCGCGCCGACGGTGCCAAGGGCTAGCGCGTGCGCGCCTTCGTCGCCGGCTTGTGCCGCCATTTCCGCCGCTTCCCGCGCCACGGCCCAGGCATCCCCCGGCGCTTCGCCCGCTGCCAGCGCCTGCGCCAGCCGCGCCTTGGCCCGCGCCCGCAGACGCAAGAGCGGTTGATGATTCGCGATTTGCACGGCCTGCCGCGCCAGCCCCGCCGCGCGATCCGGGCTTGCCAGGTGCAGCCACGCCGCGCACGCCGTATCCAGGGCCGCCAGGTGCTGCGCCGCGTCGGACGCCGCACCAGCCAGCGCCTCGATCTCCTCGACATCCGCCGCCGCGGGCTGCCCATGCCGGGCCAGATCGGCCTGCACGGCCAGCACCGCCGCCTCCAAGCCGAGATCCGCGCGCCCGAGCGCCAGCGCCTGCTGTCGCGCCGCCAGCCCTTCCTGCCGCGCCTGCGCCGGCTGCCCCGCGGCGATCAGCGCCCGGGTGCGCAGCAGGGCCACGCGCAACGCCGCCACGCCGTGCCCAGCTTGTTGCCGAATTCCATGGGTTTGCGCCAGCGCATCCGCCGCCTGCGCCGGCCGCCCGGCGCGCAGGGCCAGCACCGCGTAGGCTTCCAGGCGTGCCGCGTGCAGCACGGGCTGGCCTTCGAGCTGCGGCGGCAGCGGCCTCTCCTGCAGGGCAACCGCGTCCGCCCAGGACTCGTTGTCGCACAATGCCAGCACCAGCTCAGACTCCAGCAGATCCAGTAGCTTGGGTGCATCGGCCAGCCGCGCGGCGTCGCAGGCGCGCATCAGGGACTCGACGGCGCTGCGCGGATCGCCGCCGCGCCGCGCCAGGGCGGCATCGAGGCGCAGGGCGTCGATGTACAGCTCCAGGCTGCCCAGCCGCTGCGCGCTGTCCGCGGCAAGCGAAAGCAGCAGGCGGGCTTCCGGCTCGCGGCGCTGCGCCAGCGCCCTCTCGGCGCGCACCAGGGCCACCGACGCCCGCGCCGCCTCGGTCATGCGCTCGGCTTCCTGCACCGCGCTGTCCAACGCATCCAAAGGCAGACCGGCGGAAAGCTCATGCTGCGCGCGGTCTTCCGCCGCATCCAGCAGCGCCTCGGCGACGGCCGGATCGCCCGCGCCCTGCTCCTGCAGCGCCAGCGCCAGCAACGCCCGCGCCGCCAGCGGCGTCGCGCCCGCCGCATCCGCCAGGCTTCGCGCCCGTGCCCACCACGATCGGGCAGCGCGTGCATCGCCGTTTTGCCAATGAACGTCGCCCCATAGAAGCGAGGCGGCCGCCTGTCCCGCCCGGTCGTCCGCCCGCTCGAACGCCTCCAGCGCGCCTTGGGTCGCATCGCCCGCCGCCGTCAGATCGCCGCGCGCCGCTTCGCTTTGGGCCAGATCCAGCAGCTGCCAGCCGGCAATGCCCGCCATCTCGGCCGTCGCCGCCTCGTTCCAGGCATCGGGGGGCAGGTGCGTCATGGCCGTCTCCGGAAAAGGCCTCCGAAGCCTAGCAGGCTGCGGCAGAACCTCAACGTGCCCGCTCATGTCACTCGTTGGTCACAGTCGGCAAAGGGGGATTGTCCACCGCGCAGTGCCTGTTACGCTCTGCCCATGCTTGACCTTCACCGCCTCGAAAAGCTGCGCCTCTTTCGCATCCCGCCCGGCCAGGTCTTCTTTGCCGAGACCGCGCTGCGCCTGGACTACCGCCTGCCGCACCGCACGGAGATCGTGCTGGAGGGCGTGGAGCATTTGCCCAAGGATCGCGGCGCGTTCCTGGCGATGAACCACACGGATCGCTACAACTACTGGCCGCTGCAGTACGCCATGTACCGGCGCGGGCTGCGTTTTACGGCGACGTGGGTCAAGGGCAAGTACTACGAGAACGAGTGGATGGCGCGCTTCATGGACTCCATGAACAACATTCCGCTGCCGTCTCGCGGGTATGTCATCACGACCCTGTTCCGCGCGGAGCTGGGCCGCACGCCGACCGAAGCCGAGTACCGCCTGCTGCGCGACCTCGTCGACGGGCTGCGGGCGCCGCGCGACCTGGAGACGACCGAGGCGGCGGTGAACCGGCTGTTCGCGACGCACAGCGGTCCGGCGGGCTTCCTGGCGTGGTTCGACGGCTATTTCGGCAAGATGATCGACCACATCGTGCGGCTCAACAAGCTGGCGCTGAATGAGAAGAAGCTGAATGTCCTGGTGTTTCCTCAAGGTACACGCTCGGTGCGCTTGTCGCGCGGGCACACCGGTCTCATCCAGATGGCGTGGCACCTGGGCACGCCGATCGTGCCCGTGGGGTGCAGCGGGTCGGACAAGGTGTACCCGGGCAACTCGCCGATGGCCAAGGGCGGGCGCATCGTCTACCGCTTCGGACCGGCGCTGGAGTCGGATGGCCCGGAGTTCGCGGACTTGCGGCCGAAGGTGCCGTACCAGCCGCTGACGCGCGAGGCGACGGAACAGCACGGCGCGGCGTTTCGCGCTGCGACCGACATCATCATGCAACGCATCGAGTTGCTGGTGGATCCGCCGTATCGCTTCGCCGACGACGTCGTGGCGCCGTCCGATGAGCGCGGCGTCGGGCGCTTCGTCTAGAGCACCAATCAGAAACTCGTTTCTGATTGGGCGCTCGTCAGCGTTGTCGGGTCGCCGAGCGCGCCGATGCGGACGCGCCGGCTCCGGAGAGCGCCGATCAACGATTGTTGATCGGCGCTCTAGCCGCTACAGCCCGACCGCCAGGTACGTCTGCGTGCCGCCGAGATCGCCGAACGCGTGGGCCACGCCCAGCCTCAAGATGCCCAGCGGGATGTAGCCGAGTTCGTAGTTGATTCTCAGCTCCCCGCCGAGCGAGACCATGCCGCCGCCGCGCAAGCCGGCGCCCGCCGGCGTCCAGAACGCCCAGGCCCAATCGCAGAAGCCGACGGCGCTGAGGCGGCCGGCGAACACGGGCAGCACTTCGATGCCGCGGCCGATGTCCTTGACCGGCAAGTGGAAAGCCGCGGTGCCCCACGCCAGGCCGTTGCCGCCGAGCACATCGCCGCCGGAGGCCGCGCCACGCACGACGGCACCGCCGCCAGCGCCGCCGCTGAGCAAGTCCATGGCTGCGAACGGCAAAACGCCGCGGATGGCGTAGCCAGGGCCGAACTCCTGGCCGACGGGGATGAAGCTGAGGTTGCCGTCCAAGGCCAGCACGCGCCGGCTGCCGAGGGGCCAGCGGTGGGCGGTGTTGAGGTCGACGATGACGCGGGTGCGGCCGCCGCCGGTCCAGCGGTCGCTGACGCTCGTGTGGGCGCCAGCGCTGTGCAAGCGCTCGGTTTCGATGGAGTCTGGGTAGCTTTCGGCGTAGCCGTAGCCGATGCCGAGATCGACCAGGGCGTCCAGGCCGGTCCATGGGCCGTAGGGCACCGGGCCGTTGGGATCCTGTTCGATGCTGCTGACTTGATAGGGATTGCGCAAGGTCGAGCGCACCACGCGGTAGGCGCCTGAGAACGTCCAGGAATCGCGCAAACCGGGGATGGCCCACAGGCCGCCGATGCGCACGCCGAGGCGATCCGTGGCGGCAAGACGCCAGCGATAGCCGCGCAAGAACCATGCGTTGCCCTGCTGGTAGCCGCCGCTCAGGTCGAACTCCGGCTCCCAGCGCAGCGCGCGCAGGCTGCCGAAGAGGACGGGATCCGTGCCGCTGGAGCGGACCTGGCCCGTCAGCTGCAACTCCCAGTGATCCAAAGCATCCTGGCCGGTCGTCGTCGCGCCCACCCAGAGGCCGCCGCGCAGCAGGTCCGGGTTGTCGCCCGTGGCGACCAGCAGCGGCGCCCAGGAACGCGGCCGCAGCGTCGGCAGCGGATCGTAAGGCGTTTCGACGAGATGCGCCGCGGGAGGCGCGTAGGCCAAGGCCGGTGTCGTCGCCTCCGGCAGGTCCTGCGGCGCAGAGGCAAGCTCGGTGGTTTCAGGCGGATCCGGCGCAGCGTACACGTCCATGCCCCAGCCGCCGTAGCGCACGCTGATGGCGCGGTCGCCGGCGCGCGTCGTCGAGGTCAGGCCGGTCAGCGTGCGGGTGCGCAGCCGCCAACCCCGCTCCGGTGCTTGCAGATCGAGATCGCCGGCGTCCCGGAAGCGGCCCGTCTGCACGACGGCGCCCAGGCAGGTGTGCGGACCGCAGCGAAAGGCCTCCAGATCGTCGATCCACGGCGCCGGAACCTTCCGTGTTCCTTGCAGGTTCTGCCGCAGCAGCGCATCGTTGCCCGCCACCCACGCCGTGGGGCCGTGCTGGACCGGATCGCCCAACTGCGCATTCTGCAGGTCGATCGGCGCAGACCACAGGCTGCGCTGGCCGCCGATGCCGTGGGTCCAATAAAGGCGGCCATCGCCGGGCAGCACGGGGCTGCTGACGAGATCGCCAAGGCTGGACGATTGCCACAGCACACGCGCTTCGGTCGTGCCGCCGGCTTGCGCAACCGCGAGCCCAGCTTGCAGATCGAGCAGGTGCAGCTCCGCGCGGCCCTCGCGCACGGCGACCGTCACCAGCCAGCGGCCGCTCGGGTCGATTGACGGCGCCCGC
>CAIXAA010000433.1 GCA_903917305.1 uncultured Myxococcales bacterium
CCCGCGACTGGCTCGCCTACGGCACGCGCACCGGCCTGCTGAGCAGCCGCCCGGCCGCGGATGGCGAGTGCACGCAGCTGCAGAGCTGGGAGCTCTCCGGTGCGCGGATGCTCGAACCGCAACCGGCTGCGGCGGGCGAGGTCAAGCTGACGCACTGCCCGCCGTACACGCCGCCGTCCTCGGATGGCCTGACGCCGATCCAGATCGATCCGGCGCTCAAGGCGTCGCCGTTTGCCAATCCGGTGTTCTCGGCGCAGCTCTACCCGGGTTGCGCCGACAAGCACCTGCTGCCCAGCATCCGCGACGCCGCGTGGAGCTTCGCCGTGACCGCCGGCCTGCAGCCGCGCTTCAGCTCCGTGGGCGCGGCGCCGATCGCCATGACCAGCGGCCCGACCTTCGCCAACCTGTACATCGTGAGTCAGGGCACGGGCGCGCTCTATTCGGTCAATATCTCGACGAATGTCGTAGCGACGCCGCTGCAGTAGCCTACGTCGGCTCGCCAGCCAGCCGCACGCCTTCCACCCGACAATCGAGCGCACCGTCGCGCAGCAGGACCTCGACGCCCGCGCCTGCGTGCACCGTCGCCGCCTGCAGCAGCGCCGCGCCGGTATCCGCGCGCCGCACGATGGCGTAGCCGCGCTGGAGCGCCGACGTCGGGCTCATGGCCACCAGCAGCTCCGCCTTGCGCTGCAGCGCCTCGCGCCGCCGCTGCACGATGAGCTCCGCCTGACGCGCCAGGCGCATCTGCAGACCATCGAGGCGCCGGTGCTGATCCGCCAGCCGTTTGAGCGGGTGCGCCGTGTGCAGCCGCTGCCGCAGCGCCGCCACCGTGCGCTGCCGCAGCGCCAGCGAGCGCAGCAACGCCACATGCAGCCGCCGCCGCGCGTCTTCGAGCCGCAGCGCGCGGTGCCCCGTGATCGCGCCGCCATCGCCCAGCCGCGCCGTCAGCCCGCCCAGGTGCCGCCGCTCATTGGCCAGCAGCCGGGTGATGCTTTGCGCCAGGCGCAGTTGCGCGTCGTCCAGCTGGAAGCGCAGATCCACCATGCGCGGCACGGCCATCTCCGCCGCGGCGGTGGGCGTCGGCGCGCGCGCGTCGGCGGCGTAGTCGGAGAGCAGCGTGTCGGTCTCGTGCCCGACTGCGCTGATGATGGGCGTGCGGCAGGCGCTGACGGCGCGCACGACGCGCTCTTCGTTGAACGCCCAGAGATCTTCGATGGATCCGCCGCCGCGCCCGCACAGGATCACGTCGCACAGGCCGGAGCCGTCGAGCAACTCGATGGCCTTGGCGATGCTGTCGGCAGCGCCGTCGCCTTGCACCTTGGCCGGCGCGACCAGGATCGTCACCGGCATGCGGTCGCGCAGGATGCGCACCATGTCGCGCAGCGCGGCGCCCGACGGCGACGTCACGATGCCCACCGCGCGCGGCAGGAACGGCAGCGCCACCTTGCGCTCGGCGGCAAACAGCCCTTCAGCCTGCAGCTTCTCCTTGAGCTTCTGCAGCGCCGCCCACAGCGCGCCGACGCCCGCCGACTCGATGCGCGACGCATTCAGGGCATACGTGCCGCCCTGCACCCAGACGTCCACGCGACCGGTGACGATGATCTGCTGGCCGTCGCGCACGTCGATGCCCAGCCGCTGCACGGTCTGGCGCCAGACGGTCACGCGGATGCGGCTGCTGGCGTCCTTGAGCTCGAAGTACAGGTGGCCCGACGACGGCCGCGCGTTGCTGACCTCGCCCTGGACGCGCACTTCGCGCAGCCCGGACACGGCGGCGCGCACCTGCTCGTTGACGGCAGAGACGGTGAGCGGCGGCGATTGCAGCGTGGGCTCCATCCGGAGCAGCGTAGCAGGCGGGCAAGGGTGGCGGCTAGAGCGCCGTGCCGGCCTTCGCGTTGAGATCCAGGTTGGCGCGGGCGCGCTCGATCTGTGCGAGATGCAGGCGGAAATGGTAGCGCAGCACGTACGTGCCCTGCGGGTTCAGCTCGCGCGGCACGCGGGCGGTGGGGTCGAGCACGATGATCTGCGCGTTGCCGGCATCGTCCGTGACGTCGCTCACCACCGCGGCCAGCAGCGGACCCTGGCCGGTGCGCCGCGCCACGATCACGATGTCGCCGGCCTCCAGATCGCGATCCTCGGCCGCAGCGCTCTCCAGCACGGTCGCATAGGTGCTCAGGAACACGACGAGGTTCGGCACGGTCTGCGCGCGGCGGTGCTCGTCCATCGACGCCGTCGGCTTGGCGCGCAGGCCGTAGGCGTGCGGATCGCGCGAGCGGTGGCGCGCGATCGCGGCGCGCAAGGGCAGCTGATCGCCCAGGCCGCGATCGATGAGGTCAAAGGAGCTGCCGCTGTTGGCGCGCGGATCCTCGACCGCCTGCATGGTCGGCGTCACCTTGCGGGCCAGGGTGTCGCGCGCGGCAGCCACGAGGGCGCGCGCCACGGGATCGACCCCGCCGACTTCGGCGCGGCGCCCAGGCAGCACGGCAGCGGCGGGACCGCCCGGGACCACGGCGCGCGGCGCGACGGCC
>CAIXAA010000434.1 GCA_903917305.1 uncultured Myxococcales bacterium
AAAGCCTGTTCTTTCTTCGGCACCTGCATCGACTTGATCTGCTCTTCGGTCAGCTCTTCCTTGTGCTTGGCGCCCTTGACCACCTGGGTCTTGCCCTCGTCGTTGACCTGCAGCAGCGCCGGCGCGGTCGGATCGTCGACCCACTTGCCGTCCTTGTAGGCGACATGCGCTTTGCGCATCAGCTCTTCCACGGAGTAGATGACGCCCAAAGCTGCGTCCTCCACGTACTCGCCGCCCGGATCCTTGGCGATGACCTGCTTGTAGCCATTGAGGGCGCCAGCGTAGTCATGCAGCTGATCGAACAGGATTTCCGCGTAGTAGAAGTTGACGATGTACGCCTTCTTCGAGTTCGGATAGCGCCGCACGAACTCCTTGTAGTCGCCCGCGGCCTTCTCGTAGTACGGCTTGGCGGCGTCCAAGGACTTGTTCTCTTCCTCGGTCTTCTGCGCCAACTGATGGTAATGGTTGGCGATATACAGCAGGAAGCCCTCGCCCATGCGCGCCTGCTTGTCCATGTACTCGCCGTTCTGCTTGTTCGCGCTCACCCACGGGCTCGTGCGCTCATCCGTGAAGGCGAGGAACTTGCGCATCGCGGCTTCGATGTCGGGGAAGTTGCCGATCTTCTTGCGCACGTCGATGATCTGCTCGTGCCAGTCGACGCAGCGCGGGTCGGTCTGCTTGTTCTCGATGAAGTGCGTGTACAGCTCGATGGCGTTGTCGTCCTTGTCGGTCGACACATAGATCTCCGCCAGTTTCTCCAGGCGGCCCCACATCGCCTTCTCGCCTTCGACCGACGTGAAGTAGTCCTTCGCCTCCGGCCAACCGCGGTCCAGCTCGGCAAACGCCTGGACGAGGTCCTTGAGCGCCTGGTCGCGGAACTCGATCTTGCCGCCGACCTTGTCGTTGCCGATCTCCTTGACCACGGCCTGGAACGTCTCGATCGTACGGCGGAATTCGCGCAAGTTGTAGTACACCCAGCCGAGCTTGTAGAGCGCGTAGTTGTACATCGACGCGGTCTTGAAGTTCTGCGTGATGCGCTCGTAGTTCATCTTGGCGAGCGTGAGGTTGTTCGCCTCGAAGAAGTGCTCGGCCAGCGCGAGGTGCGTCTGCGGGATGTACTTGGACGACTGGTGCTTCTGCACGAGCTGGTTCAGGTACTGCACGCCCTTGTTCGACAGGACCTTGTCGCCCAGCGCCTTGCCCTGCTGCAGCGCGGCCTTGCCGAGGCGGTAGAGGACTTCGTCGACGCGCGTGTAGTTCGGGAACTGCTGCAGCACCTTCTCGTAGTACTCGATCGAGCGCTGGTAGTTCTCCACCGGCTGCGCGGGCTTGACCTTGGTCAGCCCCTTCTCAAAGGAATCATTGACCTTGTCGTACTCGGCGCGCTCGATCAGGTACTGGTAGTGCGTCTCGTCCCACCAGGTCTCCGCGAGGCGGAAGTAGATGTCGGCGGCGTTGTCCATGCGGCCGCCGGAGCGCTCGATGAGCCCCTCCATCGTCTTGATCATGTCGCGGCGCGCCTGCGACTTCTTCATCTGGAGCTCTTGCTCCTTCTTCGAGAAGCCAAGCTGCTCCAAGCGCTCGTAGTTGAACTCGCCCTTCTTCAAGGCGTCGTCCGACGACTTCTTGCGCTCGACCGCGGCCTTCTTCTCTTCCTCGAAGAGCGAGGACTTCTTCTCGACCTTCTTGGTCGCGGCACCCGCCTCGATGTCGTCGATCTCCTGCGCGTGCGCCAGCGTCGGCGCGAGCGCGCCCGCGGTCATCGCGGCCAGAAGAGCGGTCCTCCAGGAAAGCAACTTCAACATCGCGGAACCTCTTGGCTATCCCGACGGACCCTTGCTTGGTCCAATCGGCGTGGGCAGGCCTGCTAGGTGCGCCTGCCGCGTCTGTTGCTGTCGCCGCGTGGCCTCGTGGGCCTTGAGCGGCGTCTTCGGCACTGGCCGGGACCGGCCTGGCGGCGCAGCGTGTTACCGACCCATTTCCGTGCACTTCTCGCGCAAGAAGGAACGGTAGCCGCCGATCTCATCCTTCCAGAACTCGCCCTCGAAGGGCCACACCATCGAGTCCGAACCCGCAATGGCGATCTTCGATTCCGTCGCCACCGGCTTGCCGCCCGTGTCCTCGGGCTTCTCCTGCTCCTGCATCTTGCGATCCAGGTCGGCCAGCTCGAGTTCGTTCAGGTCGATGCGCAGTTCCGCCAGCTTGTCCTGGTACGTCTCCAGTTCCTTCTGCGTCTGGCGCAGCGTCTTCTGGATGACCACGCCCGCCTCGGAGATGCGCTCGGTGCGCAGCTGGCCCAGGCGCGCCAGCAGGTCCTGGCCGAACGGCCCGAGCTGCTGCAGGTTCTGCTTGACGATCTTCTCTTCCTTCTCGATCTGCTTGATCGTCTGGTAGAGATTGTAGAATTCGACGTTGTCGAACACCGGCGACTGCAGCACGCGCGGCAGGCTCGTCGCGCTCTTCTGGTTCGCGGACTCCAGCAGGCCGTTGTAGAAATCCTCCGGCCGGCGGTTGCGCTTCAAGAAGTCGCGCAGCGGCGGCCCGAGGACCAGCACGGTCTCCTCGAACATCTTGATGGCGTCCTCGGCGTAGTTGCGGCGGCACATGTTCACGTACATCGTCGCTTCGAGAATCCACAGTTCCGGGTAGAAGTGGTGCGCGAAGTACGGGCTGTGCAGCGCCTGGAACGTGCCCAGGGCGCGCGACGTGTCGTTCTTCAAGAAGTACGTCCAGCCGCTCTCGTAGAACGCCGTCGCGAGCTTGGGCGAGTTCTTCGAGATCTTCTTGTAGTAGTAGATCGCCGCATCGAACTGCTCGTATTCATACGCAAGCCGCGCCAGCGACAGGTAGGCGAGGTCGACGATCGGCTGGCCATCGACCTGCTTCTCGCCGGCCATGACCGCGCGCTGGAACGCCTGCGAGGCGTCCGTGACCTTCTGCTGCGTCGACAGCGACTCGTCCTGGAAGGCAATCAAGCCCAGCAGGTACTGCGCGCGGCCGTAGTCCTCGGAATCCTTGGCGACCTTCTCCAGGTAGGGCTTGGCGTCCGCCGACAGACCGAAGTCGTGGAGGAACTCGCCGACGAAGTAGTGGAAGCCATCCTGGAACTTGGCGTCCGCGCCGGTGACGGCGAAGCGCGTGAGGTCTTCCAACTCCGGCGGACGGTAGTTGATCTTGCGGCGCAGGGAGCGCAGCTGATCGAACGCCGTGGTGAAGAACATCTTGTCCGGCCCTGCGCGCACGACCTCGAGCAGCGAGCTGGCGGCGCTCTGCATCAAGCCGGCGCGGGAGAGCGCGTTGGCGATGCCGTACTTGCAGACGTACGCCTCTTGCGAGTCGGGCGCGAACGGAATGCCGCCGACGCCTTCGTTGACGAACTGGTTGAACACGCGAATCGCCTTGACGAATTCGCCTGCATCCGCGTACGCCTGACCCTGCGCGAGCACCTTGCCGGCAAACGCCTTGCGCTGGCCTTCCTCGCGCTTGCGCTGATCTTCGGCCAGGCGGATCGACTCTTCCTTGAGGCGCGCTTCCTCGGCCGCCTGCTCCGCCGCGGTCAGCTCGCGCTTCTTGTCGCCGCCGGCGTTCTGGATCTTGGCCGGACCGCTCACGCCGCCATCCTTGCTCTGCCCGGTCTGGAGCATGAAGCGGATGACCTTGTCGGACACGCCCTTCTTCTTGAGCTCCAGGATCTCCGAAGGCGCCAGCTTGAAGACCGAGCCGTCCTTCTGGATCTTCTTGATGATCTGATCTTCCGGGATCTCCAGGCCAGTCAGCGTGATGATGTCCTGGACGCTGACCGCGTACGCCTGGGCCGCCGCGCCGAAGCACAAGGCCGCCGCGCCGATGGCCAAGGCCAGCCGGGCGAAACGGTTTGCGCGCGAGGTAGAGGAGAGTTGCAACACGGTTAGGCCTCCGAGAGGGTGCGGCACAAGGCGCTGGGACGACACACACTTCTGCGAACGGACTTCACGGCGTGGACGAGCCGCGGCGTCTGCGAAACTCACTGCGGCGCGTCGGTGAAATAGGTCACGGCGATGGTACCGGCGATCGGGTAGGACACGCCACCGCCGCCCGGTGCGCCGCGCAAGGCCGGGTAGAAGTACTGGTGGTAGTCCAGACGAAGCGCCCAGGAATTCGACAGGTAGAACAGCACGCCCGCGCCGAGCGCGCCGGCCGGGTCGAACTGGTAGTGGTAGATCTGCGCCAGCGTCTTGGGGTCGATGTCGCCCTGGTTGGTGATGCCGGTGCGCACCGCACCGACGCCGAAGCTGAGCGCGATGTCGAACTCGGTCAGGCGCGTCGAGAAGTAGCCGATCTTGCCGTGCATCAGGTTCCAGTCGATGCCCGCGACCGCCAGACCCTGCAGCTTCTGCGGCAAGCGCACTTCCAGGCCGGGGCCTTCCGGGCGCGGCGCCGTCAGGCTGGACTGCAGCGAGGTCTGCTGGTCGAAGGTGTAGGCACCGTGCAACGTGATCGCAAGGTCCTCCGAGAGGTAGTACGCGTAGCCTAGTCCACCGACGACGTAGGTGTAGAAGTCGTCGTTGGGAACCACGCCCGCGAGCAGCGAAAAGCTGTGCCGCGCTTCCTTGAGCATGCTGCGCTTCTGCACGACGCGGATGTCGCGGCGACGCGCCCACTCGATGCGGCCACCGGGCGGCACGTCGTCGTTGGTCAGGCCGTACAGATCGCCACCCGACGTAGGATTCGAGACATCCGGGGCCTTCTCGGGCTCGGGCTTGGTCTCGGGCGCCTTGGCGGGCTCGGCGGCCGGCGCGGCAACGTCGGGCGGCGCCGGCTCGGTCGTCTGGCTCCACGCCGGAACGGCCAGGCATAGACCGGTTGAGGTCGCCAGCAACGCGGCGATTGCACTGCGCAGGGAAGGAGATAGCGTGCGCAGGCTCACGGGAAGGGCTCGCATCCAGAACCTCATTTCGTCAGGAAGGCCACGCCGAGGGTGAATTCGATGGGCGACAGGAAAGTCTTGCCCGACTCCGGCCAGTACACGAATTGCTTGTAATCCGTGCGGATATTCAGCCAGCGCGTGATGTAGAAGCGGAAGTTGGCGCCCCAGTGGCCCGCCGCCTTGTAGTGCTGCTCGGGCGTGCCCGTGCCGTCGACGGACGCGTCGGTCTTCACGCCGATCATGCCGACGCCGGCGGAGATGCCGAGGTCGAAGCTGCTGATCTTGCTCGTGAAGATTCCGAACTTGCCGTGCACCGGCGCGAACGCGATGTCCAGCGAGGACAGCATCGTCAGCTGCGGCGACTTCTTGACGCCGTCGGTCAGGTTGACGCAGCCCTTGGACGTGTGCGCCGCGCAAATCA
Source organism: uncultured Myxococcales bacterium (assembly GCA_903917305.1). Taxonomy (GTDB): domain Bacteria; phylum Myxococcota_A; class UBA9042; order UBA9042; family UBA9042; genus CAIXAA01. The sequence continues at coordinate 5,328 of CAIXAA010000434.1, forward strand.
GGAAGTTCTGCAGATCGCTGTTCGAGCTCATCAGGTAGGAGTAGCCCGCCTCGAGCGCCAAGGAATCCGTGAGGAAGTACGCCAGGCGCCCGCCGATCGGCTTGGGCACGTAGAACGAATCGTTCGGCACAATGCCCGCATGGATCGAGGCCTCGAAGCCACCCTTGCGTTCATACAGCGGATTTTCGAGCGTCGGCACGGCTTGCTCGACGTTCCAGTACTTGTCGAGCTCGCGGTCGATCGGCAGGGTCTCGTCGGCATAGGCACTCGCCGAAGCGAGCAGCCCAACCGCCAGGAGCACCGCGGCGCTGCGCTTGAACATCCTTTCCATCCTCCGCCCTCCGCGATGCGCGAGCGCGTCACGTGTTCGCCCCGCAAGGGAGCTGCATCCCAGTATCAATCGGTAGGTAGACCGGAGCACTTGTCGCACTTGGCCGAGCACGTGCCGCTGCAGCACCTGCCCGCGGAGCACGGCACCTGGTCTTGCGCCGCAGCGGCCTGGCACAAGCCGCCACCGGTGCACCAGTTCGCCGCGCACTCGGCGCTGCCACCGCAATCGGTCGCGGCGGCGCAGGCGCGCCGGAACAGGAGGCGGCGATCCTCTTGGCCCGTGAAGCCGAAGCGCCAGTTGTTGGAGCCGCTGTAGGCCGCATCCAAGCTCGCGAACTTCGGGTTGACGAACTGCAGGTTGCCCTGGACCGCCATCATCGCGCCCGGCGCCACGATGTCGCCCGCGCTCATGGCGGAGTGCGTGAAGCCCACGCGCCAGGAACCGGAAAGCACGTTGCGAACCCGCGACATGGCCGTGGTCAACGTCGTGTAGTCGGTCGGGTTGAGCTTGGAGAAGTTCTCCGAGTTGATGAACTGGAACGTGCCACCGGAGCGGCAAGCCAGCTCCTGCATGCGCGCGTCCGGCGCCTTGTGCGCGGGCGACTGGAACTGGATGAAGTGCAGCTGCACCGGCCATCCGTCCTGGTCCATCTGCTTGCGCAGCGCCTCGTAGTTGATCTGCGCGTTGGCGCACTGCACGCGGCACTTGGCCGAGCCGGTCAGGTCCGTATAGTTGAAGTTCTCGGAATCCGTGCAGGTATCCGGGCCGTCCGTCAGGATGACCATCGCGCGGTTGCGCGTCACGCCGGCGTTGCAGTCCGCGGCCGAGCCGGTCATGAACGTGTAGCCCTCTTCGAGCGCCTGCCACAGCGGCGCGCGGCCCTCGCCCTTCAACTTGGCCTTGATGTCCAGGCCGAGCTTCATGTACGGCTCGCGGTTCGCGATCCGGCCGAAGCAGTGCAGCTGCTGGTTGTCGCTGCAGCCCTTGAACGGCAGGTTCTCGAACGTGTCGTTGGTGAGCGAGAGGTCGTCGAAGCAATCGCCGCCCGGGCAATCCGCGCTGGTCGAGCACTTCTCGCTGTCGCGCGTGCCGCCGATGCACTTGCGCGAGTCCGAGCAGGCGACCGACAAGCCGGTGCTGCTGTCCTCGTCGAAGTAGTAGGCGATCGCGCGGTCGAGATCGTTCAGGCTGTCCAGGAACGTCGTCGCGGCGGTGATGCGCGCGTTGAACGGGTCGGACTTCGTGTTGGCGCTGATGCTGCTGGGCAGGTCGACGATCGCCGGAAGGTCTTCCAGCTCCGTCTTGGCGTCCACCAGGCCGCTGATCGAGCCGGTGTGATCGACGACGACCGCGACGTTCAGCCACGTATCCGAGCGGTTCGGGTCGCAGCGATCCGCCACCTTCTCGTACTTCACCGCCGCGCCGTACAAATCGGTGCCGGCCAGCGAGGTGCCGCACGCCGCGTCGCCGGTCGCGGGGGCGTACGGCGAGAGGCAATCCATGTGCAATTTGAAGTTGTTCGGACCGACCGTCGGCGCCGGCGCGGTCGTCTTGACGCGCGTCAGCTCGATGAGCTCGCCTTCCTTGATGGCCAGATCGCGGTCGTGCGCGCACGCCGGATGCTTGCGATCCGTCGAGACGAAGGCGACGTTGAACTCCATGCCGTTGGGCACCACCGGCGCCGAGCCATCGAGGGGCACGCCGCACACGCGGGTGATCGTGTTGCCATCGATCACCGCGGGAAACGTCGAGACCACCTGGACTTCCTGGAACTTCGTGTCCGGCAGATTGAACTTGGCCGTGGAGTCACAAGACATCAGGCCGCCGACGACCATCCAGCCAAGCGCCAGCACGCCACCACTCAGCAGCGAGGGCAACCACAGGACTTTGCGCTGATTCAACATAGGGCTCCTGACACAGCGGGCGGCAGGGGAGAGGTATTTGGCGTGCGTTCCGGCAGCTTCACCAGGGCGCACGAAGGGCGTCATTGTTCCCGGTGAATGCGCGTCAAGTCAAGCATTGCCAGCGTGGCTTCTCCAGGCGGCCCAAAGCGGTTGCGGTTGACGACAAGCTGAGGTGATTCTAGAGTGAAGGATTCTGTGTCCAGCGCGATCCGCGCTACGTCCGGGCTGGTCCGGAACCCACGACCAAGGAACGACATGTCACGCACCTTCCTGCCGTTGCTGATCCTGTGCGCCGCCGTCGCGGCCGCTTGCAGCAGCACGGATCAGAAGTCCGGCACCAACACGACGCCGTCGGGCACGACGTGCATCAGCAGCACGACCAAGTTGGACTGCCAGGCCAAGATCGAGGTGCACAACCTCACCGCCGGCAACCAGATTGTCTCGACCGGCGGCTCGGTGGCCGTCGACGTCGGCAACATTCCCAATGGCATGGCCGCGGACGTCACGTTCACCATCGCCAATGCCGACGCACCGGCGAATGCCGCGGATCTGGTGATCCAGTCGATTCGGCTCGACTACGACATCGCCTCCCCTGCGGAAGCCGACGTGCGCGCGTTCGAGTGCTACGACGACCAGGGCCACAAGTGCGATGACGCGGCCGTGAAGTGGCACAAGGTCGTGCCGCCCACCCTCGAGAACGCGGCGCAGAACCGCGCGACACAGGAAGTGTTCCACGTGCGCTACACGCGCTTCGACACGAAGGACCGCGTCGCCAAGCTGCACGTCAAGACCAACGACCCCGTCACCGGCGACTTCGTGGTGCTGTTCCAGACCAAGCAGGGCAAGCCCAAGGCCGTCATCAGCCCGAGCGGCCTGGACTTCCCGTACATCCCCGCCGGCCAGCCCGCCGTGAAGTCGTTCAAGGTCAGCAACGTCGGCGACGCGCTGCTCACCATCAAGAGCCTCGAATTCAGCGCCGATTCCGTGTTCAGCCTCGCCGGCCCGGATGGCAAGTCGCACAGCCCGGGCAGCCCGGTGGTGCTCGATCCGCCGATCCAGCTGGAGAACGGCAAGTCCACGCAGTTCGACGTGACGTTCGCGCCCAAGGACGACAAGAAGAAGCAGGGTACGATCCTG
>CAIXAA010000435.1 GCA_903917305.1 uncultured Myxococcales bacterium
CGGGCCCCGCAGCGGATGGCGCACAGAACTGGCCGGCGCCGCAGGTCGCGTTTGCACAGGACTTGCCGCTGCCTGCGGCGCTGCCGACGTCGCACAGGTAGCGCGGCGCGAAGGTCACCGGGTCGACGAACGCGCTGCACAGCTCCAAGCCCGGCTCGCAGTCCGCCTGGGCCTTGCACGGCGCGCCACTGCCGAGCAGGGAGACGCATACGCCCGTGAATCCGGCCGGCTTGCTCGAGGTTGGCAGGAAGACTGGGGCGCCAAGGCAGCGCTCCATCGTCGGGCAATCCGCGTCGGCCGCGCAGTGGACGCGGCACAGACCGTCGATGCAGGTGGCGCTCGCGCATTCCGAACCTGCCGTGCAAAAGGCTCCGGGCGCCTTGGCCGCGCCCTCGGGCACCGCGCAGACACCTTGGAACGCGCCGCCGCCGGCCGCGTAGACACCGGTACACCACTGGCCTGGACCACACGCGCCATTGCCGGTGCAGAAGCTCACCGCGCACAGACCCGCCGCGCTGCAAGCGGTCGTCGGGGTCGGGCAGCCGTAGACCAGCGCTTTGGCGTTGGAGCAATCGGGGTCGGGAGCGCCGCAGCCGCAGTCGCACGCCACGCCGTCAGCGAAGTAGAGCTGCGCGCACTTCCACGATCCGGGCACGCACTGGAAGCTGCCGCCACAGCTGGATTCCGCGCCACAGCTGCCGCATTGGCCGCCGCAGCCGTCGTCGCCGCAGGCCTTGCCGCCGCACTGCTTGGTGCAGGTCGCCGAACATTGCTGATTGGTTCCGCAGTAGGGCGCGCCCACGCCGCAGGTCCCACAGGTGCCACCGCAGCCGTCGTCGCCGCACTGCTTGCCCGCGCAGTTGGGCTTGCAGGTGCAGGCGGTGCTGTAGTCCTTGCAGCAGTTGCCGTTCTTGGCGCAGCCGATGGCGCAGGAGCAGCCCGAAGGCGCCAGGGAGCCGCAGCTGCCATCGCACGAATCGGGCGCGGGAGGCACGACGATGGCCTTGCACACGCCCGCGACGCACTCGGTGCCGGTGCCGCAGTTGCCACAGGTGCCGCCGCAGCCGTCGTCGCCGCAGGTGTTGCTGGCGCACAAAAGCGGCTTGGGCGCGCAGGGGTTCACGCACTGACCGCCGCTGCAGACGTCGCTGCCCGAACAGTCGCCGCACTTGCCACCGCAGCCGTCGTCGCCGCAGACCTTGCCCTTGCAGTCGGGCTGGCACTTCGCGCAGGTGCCGTCGGCGCCACAGGTCTCGCCGGTCTTGCAGCCGCTGATGCCGAGGAAGCTGAACAGACAGTCGGGATCCACGGCGCCGCAGCCGCAGTCGCAGCTGTCGAGGGCGCCGTACTGCGTGGGCTGGCAGGTCCACGCTGTGGGCACCTTGGAGGCGCACTTTCCTTGTTTATCGCATATTTCAAGCGACTTGCATCCGGCAACCACCACGCTCGCGTCGTCGCAGTCCGGGTCGTAGGCGCCGCACGCGCAATCGCAGGCGTCCGAGGCAGCGTAGTAGGTCGGATTGCAGGTCCACGCCGGCGGCACGCAGAGACCTTGGGGCAGGCAGCTCAGGTCGGTCGCGCAGGGGCCGCAGCTGCCGCCGCAGCCGTCGCTGCCGCAGTTCTTGCCGGTGCATTGGGGCACGCAGGTGGCGACGCAGGCGCCCAGGCTGGTGTCGCAGAAGGGCTTTTGCGCTGTGCCGCAGCTGCCGCAGCTGCCGCCGCAGCCGTCGTCGCCGCAGTTCCTGCCGACGCAGTTGGGCACGCACGTCGCATCGCTGCCGCTGTCGGAGGACGTGTCCACCGAATCCGCCGCGTCGGCAAATTCCCCCGTGTCTGCGGCGCTGTCGAGGCCGTCGGGCGCGGCGAGGTCTGGGCCCTGTGTGCCACCCGCCTCGGCGACGCAGGCGCCGTCGGCGAGCGAGGTGCCCGCTCCGCAAGTCAGCCCATCGAGCGCCGCCACGCACGCGCCGCCGTGCAGCACCGTTCCAGCGCCGCAAGTCGTCGTCTGGCCGCCGCAAGCGACCAGCCATGCGCACGCTGCGACCGTCCACCATCTCCGGGGCATCGGTGAGTTCATGGATGCGCACCCAGTTTGCTGTTCGACAGGACCGGATCCCCGGCAACACGGCCTTGTTGAATGAAGTTCTGCAGGCGCTCCGCGACGTCCGGATGCTTCTCGTACTTGAGGGCATCCACCAGCACCGCACGCATGCCGGGCGAATCCGCACTCCACACCGAGACAGCGTAGGCCGCCGCGCTGCGCACGAACGCGCTCTCGTCGGAGTAGAGCGCCTTTTTCACCAGCACTTCCGTCACGGCCGGGCCCATGTCCCGCGCCGCGTCGATCACGTTCTCGCGCACATGCACCGACTGATCCTTCGCCATCCGCGTCACCATCGCGTCGATGCACGCGGTGGGATCCTGGCGACGCAGGGCGAGCGCCGCAGCACCGCGCACGAGCTCGTCCGGATCGCTGAGCGCACCGAGAATCAGCGGCAGTGCCTCCGGATGCCCCGTATTGCCCAGGCCCGCCAGCCACGCCACGCGCTCGCTGACCGGTGCCTGCACGGGGTGATGGCCATGGCCGCGGTCGAGCACGATCCGCGCCTGATCGACCATCCGGTTGAGCGCGATCTCAGCCTCCTGGGGATGCTGCTCGCCGAGGAAGGCGATCGAAGCGCCCAGGGTCGTCGCGACCGCGCCGCGGTACCCGGGATCCGGCGAGCGTGTGACGAGGTCGCCGAGCGTCGCGACGAAGGCGGGGCTCGGGCTGCTCATCAGCGAGGCCGACTGCAAGACGCGAATGCGCAGGCTCTCCTCCAAGGCAGGGTCCTTGACCAGCGCGGCGACCGCGGTCTGCGCTGCCGTCGTCCGGGCGCCCACCAGCGCCGCGATGACGACGCGCTCCACTGGTTCTTCCAGGGTCTGGGCGCGCAGTTGTGTCTCGACGCGAGCCACGGTCGCCGGGTCCGCAGCGATGGCGCGGGTCAACTCGTTGCGCAGGTTCACTCGCCCGCCTGCATCCGTTTTCCCAGCATTCGCTTGCACATCGGCCAGCACCGCGGAAAGCTCCCGGGTGGGCTGAGGGGCCTCGCGCCAGTGCACGGCCGCCGTCGCCGCCGTGTACTGCCCCAGCGCCTCGGGACGCAGCCCTGCCGCCCACCGCCCATCGGTTTTGCCAATGCGAACCAGCTCCATGCTGAGCGACATGCCGACGAAGCTGCGCGCATCCAGGTTGCCCGTCGACGCCGTGCCCCGCTCATCCAGGGTCAGGCGCTGCAGACCCGCCGGGTCGAGCGTGAACGCCGCCGTCGTCGTCGTGCGCTGACCCGGCCGCGCCTCGCCGCTCGACCAGCGCTTGGTCACGGCGCCAGGAGGATCGCGGGCGTACGCGGCATGGTAGGCGCCGTTGGCGTCGGTCTCGTCCGCTTGCCAGGTCCGCGCCTGAGCGTTCGCGGGCTGAGCGAGCTGCAGTGCGTAGGCCAG
>CAIXAA010000436.1 GCA_903917305.1 uncultured Myxococcales bacterium
GGATCCCGCGCCGGGTGGTTCGCGACGCGGGCTGTGGGTCGGGCTGGCGCTGCTGGGCGTGGTGGGGCTGATGGTGGCGCTGTTCCTGGCGTGGCCGCGCCCGGCTGCACCGCCCGTTGCGCCAGCGCCGGTGGCGATTCAACCCACGCCCGCCGCACCGACGCCGCCGCCGCAACCCAAGACGTTCGCGTTGCTGCTCGACTCGACGCCGCCCGGTGCCGACGTGCTGGAGGAAGGTCGCAAGCTGGGCACGACGCCGCTGACGCTTACGTTGGAGCGCGAAGCCGTGGCCAGGACGCCGCGCGCTTTTGTCCTGCACCTGGACGGTTTTCAGCCGTATTCGGTGGTGCAGGGCGCCTCGCCGGAAGACGTACACGTGTCGGCGGTCTTGAAGGCCGAAGCGGCCGCCGCGCCTGTGCCTGAAGCCGCGCCGCCTGTTGCCGCTCCGGTTCGCCGCGCGCCGGCGCCCAAGCACGGCGGCAACTTGAATATTTTGGACAAGCGCTGATGTCAGCGCACATGCAGCCCTCACCCCGGCCTTCGGCCGCCCCTCTCCCGCTGCGGGGAGAGGGGTCAGGCTGCGTCCCTCTCCCCGCAGCGGGAGAGGGACCGTCGCGAAGCGACAGGGTGAGGGCGGCGCTCGTCCTCCTCCTCACCTGCGCCCTCCTCGCCGCCCCTCCCGCGCAAGCCGGCGATCTCGCCGAAGAAGCCCAGGTCCAGTTCGAGCTCGGCGCCGCCCGCTACCGCGCGCACGACTTCCTCGGTGCTCTCGCGCACTTCCTGGCCAGCAACCGCCTCGCGCCCAACCAGAGCGTGCTGTTCAACGCCGGTCGCTGCTACGAGCAGCTCGGCCGCCATCCGGACGCGTATGGGGCCTACGCCCGCGCGCTGGAGCTGGAGAGCGACCCGCAACGCAAGAAGCTGCTGGAGGAATCCGTGGCGCGCGTGTCTCCCGGCGTCGCGCTGCTCGACGTGCAGACCGATCCGCCCGGCGCGACCCTCTACCTGGAGCGCAAGGATCTCGGCGCGCGCGGCACGTCGCCGCGGCGCATCGGTGTGGGACCAGGGAAGCTGCAGGTGTTCGCCGAGTTGGCGGGCCACGAGCCGGCGCAGTCCGAGCCCGTGGAGGTCGCGGTCGGCAAGGTCACGACGGTGACGCTGAAACTGGTGCCGATTCGCGGGACCATCGTCCTGGGCGACGACGTCGCGGGTGCCGTGGCGTACCTGGACGACGATGCGGCGCCGCCGGCTTGCACGGCGCCGTGCGCGATCAGCGCAACGCCCGGCGCACACACGCTGATCTTGAAGCGCCCAGGCTGGGAGCGCACGGAGCTGCCCCTCGACGTCAAGCCGCGCATGTCCCTGACGCCCAAGCCGAAGATGGCGCTGCTCGCGGGCAGCCTGGCCGTGGATTCGGACATTCCGGACGCGCTCATCGAGGTCGACGGCAAACTCGCCGGTTTTGCGCCGGCGGTGCTGCAGGTGCCGGTCGGGCCGCGCAGCGTCGTGGTGTCCCGCAATGGCTACAAGACGTTCCGCACGACGGTGACCATCGAGCCGACGACGCAGAAGCGCTTGGAGGTGTCGCTGACGCCGTCGGGCGAGGTCGAAGCCGCGGCGCGCGGTGAGCAATCCGTCCAGGATGCGCCGGCTTCCGTGTCGATCGTGCCCGCCTCGGAGCTGCGCGGCATGCAATACCCGACCATCGGCGAGGCCTTGCGCGGCGTGCGCGGCATGTACGTCGCCGATGACCGCAGCTACCTCACGCTCGGCATCCGTGGCTTCTTCCGGCCCGGCGACTACGGCAACCGCGTGCTGGTGCTGGTCGACGGTCATCCAACCAATGACAACTACGTCGGATCCGCCCACGTCGGCTTCGATGCCCGCGCCGATCTCGACGACGTCGAGCGCATCGAGGTCGTGCGCGGTCCCGGCTCGGTGCTCTACGGCACCGGCGCGTTCTTCGGCGTCGTCAACCTCGTCACGCGCGGCCGCGGCGACCCCAGCCACATCGAAGCCAGCGTCTCCACTGTCGAAAATGGCGCCGGGCGGGTGCGCGTCAGCGGCAACTACCGCGGCCCCGGCGACTCCGGCGTGTGGCTCTCCGCCGCCGGCGTGCACGGCACCGGCCGCGACTTCTACTTCCCGGAGTTCGACAAGCCCGGCGTCAGCAGCGGCGTGGCGCGCGGAATCGACGGCTTTCAAACAGGAACCGTCAATGGCCGCGCCTGGTGGGGCGATCTGACGCTGCAGTGGATGTACACGCAGCGCGACAAGAACGTGCCGACCGGCGAGTACGAGACCGTGTTCGGCAGCTCCAAGACGACCTTGAGGGATGGCCAGGGTTTCGCGGAGTTGAAGTACGAGCCAAAGATCTCGCAGACGCTGCGCTCCACGACGCGCTTGCACGTGAACACCTACAACTTCCTCGGCACTTACGACGTGACGACGCCCGACGTCGCCAACAGTTCCGAGCACTTCTCCGGCAGTTGGGCGGGCGCGGAGGAGCGCGTGGTCTTCGCGCCTTTCGCGGCGCTGCAGGTGACCGCCGGCGGCGAGGTGATCCGCAACTTCGGCCTGCAGATCGCGGGCGGCGGCGACAAGACTGCGCAACTGCTGGGCAACATGGCCTCGACCTTCGTGCGCTCCGCGTACGTGCTGGCCGATGTCACGCCGCTCAGCTTCCTCAAGGCTTCCGGCGGCGTGCGCATGGACATCGGCGTCAGCGGCGATCCGGCGTGGAGCCCGCGCATTGCGCTGATCGGCAAGCCGTGGAGCCAGGGCGGCGTCAAGCTCATCCTCGGCACGGCGTTTCGCGAACCCAGCATCTACGAACGCGTCTACGCCGCCGACACGGTGGTCACGCAGGGCGGCTTGAAGCGCGAGTCCGTGACTTCGCTGGACTTCGAGCTCTCGCAGCGCTTCTTGGGCGAGTGGACGGCGACGCTCGGCGCTTTCGGCAACCAGGTCGACAACTTGATCCGCCTCGTTCCCGGCGGCACGGGCCAGCTCGATTGGACCGGCCAGCCCGCCAAGACCGTCTACGACAACAGCGATGCGCGCGTGGCGACCTACGGCGTCGAGGCGGAGCTGCGCCGCGACCTGCGCAATGGCTGGATGGTGGCGGCGCAGGGGTCGTGGCAGCGCGCGATCTACTTGAACAATACCGAAGGTTTGCGCCAGGTGCCGGGCGCGCCGGATCTGCTGCTCGGGCTGCGCGGCGCGATGCAGCTGGTGCCACGCCTGCTGACGGCGACGACACGCCTGTCCTGGATCGGCGCGATGTGGGATCGCAACGACGAGGCGAACCAGCCGGCGCAAGGCAAGACGGAGCCGGGGCTGATTTGGGACGTCGTGATGACCGGCGACGCGCACCAGCTCGGCGTGCGCTACGCGGTCGGGCTCTACAACGCCATGGATTGGCGCACGACGACGCCGGTCAGCGCGGAGTTCCGCCAGCGCACGATGGTGCAGGACGGGCGGACGTTCCTGCTGTCGCTCAGCAAATCGTTCTAGCTACCCGCGACCTGTCCAAGTCCGGAACGCTTCCGCGATGTCGCCATACGACGCGCGGTAGTCGGCGCGGCTGCGTTCGATGACCTCGCGCGCTTCTTCGGCGTCGTAGACGTGCGTGATCTCGACGCGTCGCTTGGAAGTCGCCGGCAAGTCCTTGTACGTCAAGAAGTAATGCCGCAAGCGATCGACCACGGCCGTCGGGCATTCGCGCACGGAGCGCCAGGCGCCATACGCCGGATCCTCGTCCAACACCGCGATGATCTTGTCGTCCGCCTGGTCGTTGTCGATCATGCGGATGCCGCCGATGGGCACCACGCGCATCAGGATGTCGCCGTGCGAGATGGGGCGCTCCGTGAAGATGCAGACGTCGAGCGGATCGCCATCGCCGGCGATGCCTTGCCGGCCGGTCTGTTGGCCACAGAATGCACCGACTTCCGCGCCGCAGTAGGTCTGCGGCAGGAAGCCGTACAGCGCCGGGCACTGGTTCGAGTACTTCTGCGGCCGATCGATGCGCAAGAGCCCGGTCGGCTTGTCGATTTCGTACTTCACCGTGTCCGTCGGCACGATCTCCACGAACGCGTTGACGACTTCTGGCGCACGCTCGCCCAGGTCGACGCCGTGCCAGGGATGCGCGCGGAACAGGTGGCTGAGGTGGCGGTACAGGGCTTTCTCGTCCATGACATCTCCTCGGTGGAGGAGAGGCTACGGCCTTGGCTGGGGCGTGGCAAGCCGCGCCGCTGGGCACGCGGTCGGCCTTTCTGCTAGCCTCGCCAGGACCTCCAGCCGCACGGCCGGGGGCTGGAGCGCGACGATGCCTTGGCTGCGCACATCCTGCACGACGCTCCTGTTCGCGCTTTGCATCGGCTGCGGCCACCAGGCCAGCGGCCCGGCCATCGCCACCGGCGGCCCGCA
>CAIXAA010000437.1 GCA_903917305.1 uncultured Myxococcales bacterium
CATGGCTACCGGATCGAGAAGCGGTACGGAGAGGACGAAGCTTCTGCCGAGTTCGCCACCGCCCGCTGGCCGGATTTCTTCGGGCTGATTGATCGCTACGGCCTGGACGTCCCGCCCTGGCGCTGGGCCGAGGTGGTGGGACTGTCGTCGTCCTGACTGTCGGCAGTGAGTGGATCGAGTGACCATGCCCCAACAGGTGTGGTCACTGATTCCACCAGCGCCTCCATGTCGATCACCGCGTCCGCCATCGCCGTCAGTTCGGGCGTCTGGGACACGAAGAACTCGCGCTCGTAGCCGCCCAGCCGCAGCACCTCCCGCTTCATCGCCATGAACATGCGCTTGCGGTCTGCATCGAGCGCGCCGTCGGCTTCGTCCGAGAAAAGCGTGCCGTACCGCCGGCCCGAATGCCGTGCGAGATACAACGCCACTGCGCGGGTCAGGCATTCGTTGATCCACTATGCCGAGACCCCGGATATGCCGAGTTCGCGATCCGGCCGACGTCCCCGCCCCTGCAACTGCGCCGCAGGTACCTGCGAAGCGATGCGGCATAGCACGTCGGGATCCGGGACGCTGAGCCCCGACGCGCGCGGTGGCAAGAGCCTTAGCCTGATGAGCGGCGGTGAGCGAACCTTCATCGACGCCTGCCTGACGCGCGCGATCGCCCTGTACTTGGCCCAGAACACCGGACGGCGATTCGACACGCTGTTCTCCGACGAGGCCGATGGGCCGCTGGACCCAGAACACAAGCGCATGTTCATGGCCATGAAGCGCGAAGTCCTTCGGCTCGGCGGCTACCGGCAGGAGTTCTTCATCACCCAGACCCCGCACCTCGCAACGATGGCCGATGCAGTCATCGACCTTGACGCCATGCAGGCCGAGCCGCGAGCGGGCATCGATGCTTCCGATCGGTGACACGACCTACTCGGGTTCAGGGGTGGAACCTCACTGCCATATGTTCGACTCCACCGGGGACGGTTTCTCCGGAAGGAGACCCTCATGGAAGAGTTGTTTGTGCGCCCGCGCGCACTGATGCGGATGCGCGAGGGCCCGCTGGGCGTGTGCATCGATTCCTTCATCGATTCATTGGCAGCAAAGGGCTATAGCCGCGACTCACGACGCCGCGCCGCATGGTTGGTTGGAGACTTCAGCCGGTGGTTGGACGGACGCGGCGTAGCCGCCGCGGCAGTAGCCGAAGAGTCGGTCGATACCTTCTTGCGAGGCCGCAGGCGCCGTCGCGCCCCAAGGGCCGAAGACCGTTCGACGCTGCTAAGGCTGCTCGCGCATCTGGCGGCACAGGGCATCATCTGCACACCCTCAGCTGAGCGCACTCCAACTGCGGTTGAGCAGATCGAGGCCGAGTATGTCGACTACATGCGCCACGAGCGCAATCTGGCGCCTGCAACCATCCGCTCCAACCGGATCACGGCCAGAAATCTGTTGACGTTCCTCTTCGCCAACGGGCCTTTGACGTTCGACAGCGTGGGGGCGCCGGACGTCATGGCGCACATCAGGCTGGCGACGAAGACCTGCCGTCCGAACTCTGCATGCAGAGTCGTCAGATCGG
>CAIXAA010000438.1 GCA_903917305.1 uncultured Myxococcales bacterium
CCAGGTTGCCGGTCCGAATCGAACGCGGGGCACGTCGTCCGTGTCGACGTCGCGGCGGCGCATGCGCAGCACGGCCAACTCCGGAATCGCGCCCAACGGCGACACGTCGCAGATCGTGGAGGGCAGTTCGAGTTCGAGTTCGCGCAGGTGCCGCAGCCCGGCAAGCGGAGCCAGGTCCGCGCTATTGGCAGTCGTCGCGACGACGTGCTCGAGCCGCGGGTGGCGCGCCAGCAATGCGAAGTCGCTGATGGGGCGGCCGCGAAGGTTCAGCTCGCGCAGGCGTGGCAACGAGGCGATGCCTGCGAGGTCCAGGTCCGCGTGGGCTCCGGGCAGCCACAGCTCTTCGAGGCTCGGGTGGCCGCCGACGCCCGAGACGTCACACAGTTGGCTTGCCCCCATGACGCGCACCTTCTGCAACCGGCGACACCCGCGCAGGTCGGGCAACGCTTGGACGGCCACAGCATCCAGAACCAGCTCGCGCAGCAGGGGCAGCGACGAGAGTGGCGCCACATTGGCGAGCTGCGGTGACAATGCGATGACCAACTCCGTCAGCAGCGGGAGGTTCGCCAGACCGCCGACGTCCAGAAGCGCGGGACAGGTGTCGATGCGCAGGATTTCCAGCCCTTCGGCGCCTTCGATGCCATCCATCGAGCGCATTTGCTCGCAGTTGATGATGCACAGCTGGCGGAGGTGGCCCCAGCCGGCGAGAGCGCGCAGGTCGGTGCAATCGTTGCCGCTGATCGTCAGTTCGTCGCCGTCGGGCGCGAAGTCGTCGCCGGCAGTCCACCGCTCCCAGACGGAACCGAACGCGGTGTCGCAGGCCTGCAGGTCGCGGAAGCGCTCGAAAGGAAAGGCGTGCCACAGCCTCCTGCCACCGCGTTGTGCGACGACGATCAAGCTGCGGTTCGGCAGCTTCGGATTCGCGCCGACGGCGAAGAAGCCGTCGGGAAGGTTGTCGGCGCGGGCGAAGGCGGCTCGGCCGAAGGGCTCGACCGGCCAGAACCAGCTGATATCGACATCGATGGGATGCGACACGACAAGGACCGTGTCGTCGTTGAAGAACGCGGTCGGCTCCGGCCCGAGCGCGCTGTGCACTTGCGGCAGGCTGCGGATGCGTTCGCGCAGGAGCGCGAGGGCACGCGGGGCGGCCGGTGCTTCAGCCCAAGGTGCGTCGAAGAGGACGGGGTTCATGGGTGCTCCTAGTTGAGGGCTTGGCCGGGGCTGCACTCGTGCTCCCCGCAGCTGTCGGACGCGGCCGGCTGGCAACCATGGCGGACGTGGCCGAAGCGTGGCAGGAACACGCGACATCCGGCGTCGCGTCGAGGACAAGGACGGACTGCAAGCCTACTTGCGCACTGGTCTGGCCGGTGGACAGGCGCCTCCTTCGTGCAACTCCGCCAGTCGACGCATGACCGCGAGCAGATGGCCGTTACACCACGCACCAAGCAAGTGCCCCTCCACGAACCGGTCGGCGCGGATGTGGTAGGTCAGCAGCTGGCGGATGGTCGTGAAGTCGGCCAAAGCGACAGCTTCCGGATGCTCGCCGTAGCGCTTCGCCTCCATGCCCCAGCTCCCTGCGTCGAACTCGCAGTCAACCATGTGGTGGTCCCAAAGCGCCTGGATCCACTGCTTGGTCAATTCGGGCGTGCGAAACGCCGGCCAGATCCAGTAGCCCATTTCGTCCTGGCGCATCGGGTCGTAATGGCCGAACTCGTAGTCGGCGGCTTCCATGGCGGGCAGGAGAGCGACGATGGCGGCGATGTCTTTGCGGCTGGGCTTGGGCATGGGTCCTCCAGTGGCTGCGGCCGGAGAATCCGCTGGACCCGCGACACGGCGTGTCGCGTGCGAGCCGTTGCACGACATCATGAAGTCCCGGTTGGCAGTCTGGACGCGTCGCTGATGCTCGCGAACTGAGAATTGGCCGCTTCCAGTTCTCAATTGACTGAGAACCAGACGCTTCTCATGGCCCTATGTGATTGGATTGGCGCTGCTTCGCAATCTTTCGACGCAGCGCGGGCACGAAGCGCGGTGCGCGCCGTTGGTCGAGCGCCGCCTGCTGGTCAGCGTCTCCCGATGTGCGGTATGACCAGCCTTCAATATTGGAACAGGCCATCTCCATGCGTACATCGCCCCTGCCCAAAGGACCGGGCCGCCCCGCCAAGACCTACTCGCAGGCGCACCGCCTCATCGCGCTCTACGACGCCCTGCACAAGAACGGCCGCCTGCGCCTGCAGGACGTCGCCGACGACTACCACGTGAGCCTGCGCACCCTGCAGCGCGACCTGGCGCTTCTGCAGGAGGTTCTGCCAGGGCTCGTCCGCGACGAGGGTTCCAAGACCGGCGGCAGCGTCGAGTACTCCCTGCCCCACGCCGCCGACCGCTGGAAAGTGCAGCGGGAGCAGCTGCTTGCCCTGGCCGTCGGCGCCAGCATGACCGCCTTCCTGTCCGGCCCGCACTTCGTGACCACGGTGCGGCCGCTGCTCGACCAACTGGCGGACGCGCTGCCGCCCATGCAGCGCCAGCGGCTGACGCAGCTAGAGCAGAAGGTGGTCGTCCTCGAGCCCGGTCGAAAGCGCTACCACGACCAGCCAGATGTGCAGGTCCGCCTCGGAGTGCTGCTCGATGGCCTGCTGCGCGAGATGCCGGTCGACGTCAGCTACTTGTCGCACGTGAAACGGCAGCGCGGCGGCCAGGCGCGGCGCTTGCGCGTGCATCCGCTGTGCCTCGCCATCCACCGCGGCGGCGTGTACTTCGTGGTCGACATCGCGAGCGGCGACGCGGGGCGGCTGCCACCGCGGATCCTGCTCGCGCTCGACCGCCTCGAAGCCGCGGAGCTTGTCCAGGACCAGCAGCCGTTTCGGAGTCCGTCCGACTTCGATGCGCGCACATGGTTTCGCAGTGCTTTCGGGATCGTGTGCGACCGCGCTGCAGCTCGCGTAGTCCTGCGCGTCGACAAGCAATGGGCGCCCTACGTCGCCGAGCGGTCCTGGCACGCGACCGAACGCTTCGAGCCCTTGCCCGATGGCGGCCTGCTCCTCACGATGGACGTCGGCGACTGGACTGAGGTTGTCGACACCGTGCTGGCGATGGGCGAGCACATCGAAGTGCTCGAGCCGCCGGAGATGCGCAACCACGTGCGGGAGCGGCTGATCGCAGCAGTGAACCGCTACGCTCACGACGCGACATATTCTGACGTGGCAGGTCCGACACTGGAGTCAGATCGGGGCACTACAACCAGCCCCGCAGGAGAAACACCATGAGTTCCACCGGACCATCCGCCATCGACACCCGCATGCTCAACCGCGTCGTCACGCTCATGCCCGCCGACTTCGCCACGAAGGACGTGTCGGAGCACGCTGACATGCTCGCCGCGCACCCGGCCATCCGCGAAGCCAAGCTCTGGCACGCCTGGGTCGGCTCGGCCTTGTCGAAGGAGCGCACGGCGCTCGGCATCGACGAGACCATCAAGGGCACGACGCGCGGCTC
>CAIXAA010000439.1 GCA_903917305.1 uncultured Myxococcales bacterium
GCACTTCCTGACTGCCGATGTTGCTCACCGGCATGCACTCGGTCGCGCCGTAGGGCGTAAAGACTTGAGCGTTTTCAGGCAGCAGCAGCCGCATCCGCTCCAACGTCGCCACCGAGGCCGGCGCGCCCGCGCTGATGACGCGCCGCACGGTCGGCCACTTCGCACCGGTCAGCGACGCGTGGCGGCTGACGGTCGCCAGCAGCGCCGGCGAGCCGAAGACGTTGGTCACGCCAAAGGCCTGGATCAACTCCAGAAGTTCCAGCGGATTGACGTCAGCAGGCCGCGTGAAGTCCATCTGCGGCAGGATCGTCGTCATGCCCAGCGCCGGATCGAACAGCGCAAACGGCGGGAACGTCGGCAGGTCGATCTCGCCCGGCTCGATGCCATAGGTCGCGCGGATGAGCTCGACTTGCGCAATGAAATGCCGGTGCTGGTACTCCACGCCTTTGGCGACGCCCGTGCTGCCGCTGGTGAACAGCACCGCGGCGAGGTCCTGCGCCAACGTGTCCGCCATCACCGCGTCGCCCTGCTCGCCCAGTTGCAGCACCTGCGCCAACGTCGCGCCGCCCCACAGCCAGCGCCGACCGACCGTCACCACATGGCGAATCGTCTGGCGCCCCCAGCCCAGCAGCACGCGCGCCGCCTGCGCCGCGGGAATGCCGATGAAGCCGTGCGGCGCCACTTCCGCAAGACACTGGCGCAGTTGCGCGCGACCGATCCCCGGATCGATGAGCACCGGCACCAGCCCGGCCTTCCACAGCCCGAACATCACGGCGAAGAAGTCCAGGCTTGGCTTGACCAGGACCACGATGCGCTGGCCGCGTTCCATGCCCAGCCGCTGCAAGCCGCGGGCGATCTGGTCGGTGCGCGCGTCCAGCTGCTGGAACGTCAGCGTGGCAAAGGTACGCTGGCCGGCGCGATCCCGGCCTGTCGTCTCGACAATCGCCGCCTGCGTCGGTCGCTCGCGGGCGGTCTGCGGCAGGAAGGCGGCGATGTTCGCGCGGAGGGTCATGGGCGGCTAGGCGCTCCGCACGAAGGCCGCGATGCGCGGCACGAGGTCCGCCGCCGCGTCTTCCAGCACGTAGTGACCGGCATCGGCGAAGTACTGCACCTCGGCTTGGGGAAAATGGCGGCGCCACACGCGCAAGAACGCGTCGTCAAACACGAAATCCTTGGCACCCCAGCCGATCAGCATCGGCAGGTGCGCCAGCTTGGGCAGGTTCGCGGCGGTCTCCTGCACCAGCTCGTAGCCCGGCACGCCCGGCTGCAGCGGAATGTCCTGCACGAATCGCAAGGTGGCGATGCGGTCGGCCCAGGAATCGTACGGCGCGGTGTAGGCGCGACGCACGTCCGGCGACATCTGGCTGCGGGTCATGGCGGCATGCGTCGCCGTCCAGGAAAACGCATTGAAACCGCGCACCAGCAGGGCACCCAGCGGCGTTCGCGTCAGGGCCAGCCGCCACGGCAGCTTCTTGTCGTCCGGCAGACCGAAGGCGGCGGTGTTCAGCACGACCAGCCGGGCCACGCGCGACGGATGGCGCACCGCCCAGGCAAAGCCGATCATGCCGCCCCAGTCGTGCACCACCAGCGTCAGCGGCTCCTGCAGCTGCAGCGAATCGATGAGGCGCGTCAGATCGTCCACCCGCGCCTCGAGCGTGTAGGCGTAGCGCGCGTCGTCCGGCTTGTCGGACAGGCCCATGCCGACGTGGTCCGGCGCGATGCAGCGGTGGTCCGCCCTCAAGGCCTGGATCACATTGCGGTAGTAGAACGACCACGTGGGGTTGCCGTGCACGCACACCACCGGCGGCCCGGACCCTTCGTCGACGTAGTGCATGCGCACGCCATCGCCGCGGTCGAAGAAGTGGCGCTCGAACGGGAAGAGCTGCTGGTCGAAGAGCGCTACCACACGACCTCGGCCATGCTGCAGTTCAGGCCGCTGCCGATGCCCAACATGGCGACGCGCGTGCCCTTGCGGATGCGGCCGGCTTCGACCGCCTTGGACAGCGCGATGGGCGTGGCCGCCGGGCCGATGTTGCCAAACTCCGGGTAGATCGCCAGCACCTTGTCCAGCGGCAACCCGAGCAGCTGGCACAGGCTGCTGGTGTGCGTGCCGCTGACCTGGTGCAGCACGAACTCGTCGATCTCGGCGGCCTGCCAGCCCAGCTCCTGCTTGGCCAATTCCCACGTCTGTCCGGCCAGTTCCAGGCCAGCGAACAGGAGCGTCTTGGCGTCCGTCATCATCTTGTCGACCTGGCCACGGCACAGCTGGTTGTGCTGCGTCGCCGCGAGGCTGACCGCGCCGACGAACTTGTGCCCGTCCGGCGCCAGATCGCTGCGCGCCAGCACCATCGCCGCCGCGCCGGAGCCCAACGTCAGCGTGGCAAACTGCGCGCGGAATTCGGCGTCCGTCGTCTCGGGCTGGTTCAGGCGCGCAATCGTCGCCTCCTGGACAAAGCGCGCGCTCTCGCCGTCGACCACGAGACCGTAGTCGATCTGGCCGCGCTCGATCATGTTGGCGACGATCTGCATGCCGCTCAGGAACGCGAGGCAGGCATTGCCGACATCGAAGTTCATGCACGTCGGCGCGAGCCCCAGGTTGCCGTGCACGAGGCAGGCGACCGACGGTTCGATGAAGTCGCGGCACACCGACGTGCTGACGAGGATGCCGATCCTGGCCTTGTCGACGCCGGCTTCATCGAGCGCCTTCTGCGCCGCCCAGGTCGCGGCCTGACTCGGCTGCACGCCCGGATCCCAGTAGCGCCGCGCCAGGATGCCCGAAGCGCCGGCCAGCAGATCCGGCCGCAGGCCGAGGCGGTCCATGACGGGCGCGAGCTGCTCGCACAGCTCAGCGGAGGTGACGCGGTGGGGCGCGTCGACGTGGGCGAGGGAGAGGATCGAGACGTTTTGGAACTGCATGCGACTCCGGGCCAAGGACTGCGGCGCCACGGAGGGCCGGCGCGCGAGGCGCGAAGTGGGCCACAACTGCGGGGGGATGTCCACGGACGTCGCACGCCGCGACGTCTTCACGGGATCGGTCGCGGCGCTGGCATCGCGGCCTAGAAGCGCAAGGCGAGGCCGATCCCGGTGCCCTGGGCCGCTGGAACCAGCCGAACTCCATTCGTTTTCGGCATCTCTGGCAAGCCACCACGGCGGTCTTGCAGCACGCGGCTCAGGCGGTCCGGCTGCGTGGCAATCATGGCCTCGCCAACGGCGGTACCGGCCACCACGTTGATGGCGGCGGAGGTCTTGTCGTGCATGGCAAAGGCGAGGACGGCGCCGATCGCGAGATTGAACGCGGCGTTGCCGGCGTGCGTCACCCAGCCCTTGTTTTGCTGTTCGTCGGCGGCGTCCGAAGCGAGCGTGTCCTGGACCGTGGCAAGCGCGGCACACACGCCGCGTTCCTTGGCCAGCTGCGCGGCGCGCCCCCGCAGCCCCTTGCCGTGTTCGATGACGTCCAAGGGCGACACCGACAGCGCGAGCACGCCGACGAGAGAACTGCCCGTGTTGACGTAGGTTTCACGGCGACCATCGCGCGATTGGAAGGGCGTCACGGCCATCTGCGCTGCGGCGATGGCCGTGTAGCCGGAGCGCCACAGACCGCTCCACAGCTGCGCGCGCTCCGACTCGGCCTCGAGCTCGCTGGCGAGGTAGGTGAGGCGCGCCTGGGCTTCGGGCTGCGTCAGCGCCGGCTCGCCGGGCGCAAGCGGTGGACAGGACTGCGCCAGCGCCGGCGCCTCGAACGCGACCGCCAAGACCCATGCCATCGCGGCCAGCCTGCGTGCGCGGGATCGGCGGACGAACGACGGCAAGCTTGGCTCCACGCAGGGACTTCTGAACTGGCTGGAAGCACGTCCGTTCCGACCGGACCGGACGTCGCAGGATGCCCGGCGACCGCGGTGGCGGTCAAGAGCGTTCGGCCACGGACGGCAGCGGGTTGCGGGGCACGGCGAGCGGTGCGGCCAGCGCCACGAGGCAGGAGACGGACGCGCCTACGGGGTCAGGCCCGAACACGCCGTGAACGCCGCATTGCAGTTCTTGGCCATGCACGTGGTGCAGCCGGGGGTGTTGCCGCCCATGCAGTCGAGCAGGCACTTGCTGAACGTGCAACTCAACATTCCCGAGAAGCACGTGACGCAGCCATCGGACAGCCCCGTGGCGGTCTTGATGCACGGCGTGGCCTTGGCGGCGTCGCCAAAGCTGGACATGGCGCAATCGGTGACGGCCTTGTCGACGGCGCCGGAGCTGACAATGGTCTGGTCGGCCGCATTGGTGCACGCACCCGAAGCGACCGCCACGTCGCCGGGCGGGACGGCGGCGTCGACTGCGGCAATGTCCGGCGCGGCAGCGACGTCGGGCGTCGCGGCGACGTCCGGTGTTGCGGCGACATCTGGCGTAGCTGCGACATCTGGCGTGGCTGCGACGTCGGGCGTCGCGGCGACATCTGGCGTAGCAGTGACGTCGGCAGGCGCGGCGGTGTCGAGTGCGGTGGCCGCGTCCTTGGCCGTGTCTGGGGTTTGCGTGGCATCGGCGCCCATGGCCCCATCCTGCGCGGCGCCGGTGTCTTGCGCTGCGGAGACCGCGTCGAGGAAGGCGGCGGCTGCCGATGTGGTGGTGCCGCAGGCTGTCATCGCGACGGACGCGGCAGCCAGCGCCAGGACGGCAAGAGACGAGGCAAAGCGGGACATGGTTGGCTCCGGAAGGTGCACTGGGTCGAAACGCGGTGGATTTGGCGCCAAGTGGCGTGAACGAAGGCACAGCGTGAACCTGGCAGGCGCAAAGGGCAAGGACGCCCGGGCGTGCCAGGCGGTCGAGACCGTGCGCAAGCCCGCGCTCCTTGTGCACAACGCACCGCACCTGTACCGTGGCAGGAGTTGACCAGAAGTCCCACACTTTTCCAGGAGTCCGTCGTGCACAATCCCTACCTGGTGCGTTCGATTGGTGCAGTGGAGCGCCTTGCTGCCGCTTGCTGTGCAGCCGTTCTGGCGCTCGGAGCAGCCGGCTGTTCGAGTTCCGCAGGAACGCCCGCCGCTGGGATCTTCGTCGCAAGCGACGCGGCAGGGAGCGACAGCGTGCTGAGCGGCGACAGCGCCGGTGCGGCAGACAGCCCGTCAGCCGCCGATACCAACGCATCGGCGGACGCACCGGGGCAGGACGTCCCGGCGGCGACGGACATCGCCACCCCCCAGCCCGACATCGCTGCCGCGGACATCGCACCCGCGGACACCGCCGCTCCCGACGTGGCTGCGCCGTCTCCGGATGCGACCACGACGCCTGATACGGTCGTGGCCGGTCCTCTGTCGTGGGGCACGGACGGCAAGAGCGGCAGCGTCCAGAAGGTGACCAAGCTCGCGTTCGGCGCCAAGACGGAGGGCTGCGACCTGAGTGGCGACGGCAAGGTGGACAACACGCTCTCCGGTCTGGCTGGCCTTGCCGGCAAACCGCTGCAGGACGCCCTCGACAAGGACAGCCTCGACATGTTGTTCGAGCCCAAGAGCTACAACACCAGCGGCACGCCCTTCCAGTTCAACGTGCTGCTCGGCGATCCGGCGGCTGGCAGCACCTGCAAGAATCCGTCGGCCGGCTGCGGCTACACCGTCAAGGCGTCCTCGTACGTCAACAGCCAATGCGACGCGAGCAGTTGCACGTCGCTGGTCAGCTTCCCCGACGCCAAGATCAGCGGCGGCGCGCTGACCGCCACAGCTGACAAGTTCATCATCACGCTCAAGCTGAGCGGCGCGCCGCTGGCGCTGACCATCTCGAAGGTCTCGCTCAAGGGCACCGTCGCCGACGCGTCGAGCTGGCAGACCACGACCGGCGGCATGCTCTGCGGCTACGTCACCGATGCGGACTTGAACGCGGCCATCGACGCGATGCCGGCCTCCGCGTTGGCCGCCTATGGCGGCGCTGCGGGGGTCAAGGGGCTGCTGCCGCTGCTGGTGCCGTCGGACATCGCCTCCAAGCCGGGCGGGCCGAAGGATGCCAAGTCGCTGGGCATGAAGATCGAGACCGTCAGCGCGACGATCACGGGCCTTTCGCCGTAATGTGAAGCCGCGAATCTGCCGCGGGTGCAAGACGCTGGGCGCCAGCTAGGGCACCGGCGGGCAGCTGAGCCCGCCCAGCGTGCCGTCCGGTTGGACCGTCGCGGTCAGGATGTAGGGGATGATCACCTGCGACCACAGGCCGCCGAAGATCTGCAGCTTGCCGCCGACAATCAGGGCTGAATGGCCATACCGGGAGTCGGCGAAGTAGGCGACGCGGGTCCAATTGCCCAGCGTGCCGTCGGAGCCCATCGGCGCGGACAGCACGCTCGCGACATAGAAGCCACCGTACATGTCGCCGTAGCTCGTGACGCCGCCGACCACGTAGAGATGCCCGCCGTCGGTGACGACCGCCGGACCCGCGGCGAGCTTCGGCAGGCTCGTCGCAGACGTCCACGCACCGAGCGAACCGTCGTCGTTGATGGGCGCGGAGATGATCGCCTCAGGGTTGCAAGCCGTTGCATTGCCGGCGAAGTAGCCTTCCACCACCCACAGCCGCCCCAGCGCGACGACGGCCGAGGGTTGGTCGCGCGTCTCCGGCAGCGGCGTGCCGGCCTTGTAGCCCGCGACCTTGCCGTCCGCGTCGAAGCTGACGATGACGACCTCGTTCTTGGCCCAAGCCTGCGAGGGACCGCCGCCGACCAGGTAGGCGTGGGTGGCCGTACTCGCCGCGCCCATGTTGGTTCGCGCTTCGGGCAGCGGCAGCGTGGCCGCGAAGTTGCCATAGGAGCCGTCTGGGGCGCGTTTCCCAACCAGAACCGTCGACATGCCATAGATGCTGCCGGCCGCCTGACCGCCGAAGATGTAGAGACGGTCGCCCATCGCCACGATGCCGGCGTGCCCTTGCGCAACGCCATAGCTCGACGTCATCCAGCCGCCGAGCACCGCTGCCACCGGAGCGGTGAAGATGCTCGATGCGTACGCAGCTGTATCGCCTGCCGGCTGCGATCCCCCGGCGATCACGACCTGCCCGTCGACGGCCAAGGCGGTCGTGCCCATGCGGGGCGCCGGCAGTGCGTTTGTGGTGAACGGCAGCAGGCAGTCGCTCGGCGCCGCGGGCACTGTGGCCACGCCCGGGTCGCAAGTACCCGCCGTCACTGTGCAAGTGTACGATCCCAGCGTGTTCGTGCACGTCGCCAGGCTGCTGCAGGCCGCCGTTCCCGTCTTGCACTCGTCGATGTCGGTGCAGGAGATCGTGCCGTCGCCCACGAAACCGGGCTTGCACGCGCAAGTGTAGGAGCCCGGCGTATTGCTGCACGCGGCACCTGTGGCGCAATTGGCCGTTCCAGCTGCGCATTCGTCCACGTCGCTGCAAGTCTTCCCATCGCCGCTGTAGCCGCCCTTGCACACGCAGTCGTAGCTGCCGACAGTGTTCGTGCACGCGGCGTTGAGGTCGCACGCCGCTGTGCCGTTCAGGCACTCGTCCACGTCCGTGCAGGTCTTCCCGTCGCCGACAAAGCCCGCATTGCACTGACACACGTAGGTCCCCGTGGTGTTGATGCACTTGGCGTTGCCGCTGCAAGTGGCTGTTCCCGCTGCGCACTCGTCCACGTCGGTGCAGTTCTTGGGATCGCCGCTGAAGCCGTCCACGCACACGCACGCGTAGGAGCCGTCGGTGTTCGTGCAGGCCGCATTGAGCGCGCAGTAGCCGATTCCCGCCGCGCACTCGTCGATGTCCGAGCATGTCTTGCCATCGCCGACGTAGCCGTCCTTGCAGGTGCAGATGACGCCGCCGTAGTAATTCTCGCACGTGGCGTTCGCGCTGCATGTGGGCGTGGCCGCTGTGCATTCGTTGATGTCGTTGCAAACCTTCCCGTCGCCGCTGAAGCCCTTCTGGCAGGCGCACGTCCAGGATCCCGGCGTGTTGGTGCACACGGAGAACGCGCCACAATCACTTGTGAACATTGCGCATTCGTCGGTATCCACGCAGGTGTAGCCATCGCCCTGCCAACCTGGTTGGCACTGGCAGCCGAACGTGCCGGGGAAGTTCTCGCACTTGGCGTGGATGCTGCAAGTGTCCGTCCCGAGGGCACATTCGTCCACGTCACCGCAGGTCTTGCCATCGCCGGTGAACCCCTCTTGGCAATGACACGTGGGTACACCCGAATCGACGCTGCAGGTGGCGTTCGTGGCGCAGACGGTGGACGCGCAAGTGGGCTGCGCATCTGGCGATTCCGCGTCGGGCGACTGCGCGTCGGGTGCCTCCGCGTCGGGCGTCTGCGCATCGGGCGCCTCCGCGTCGGGTGCCTGAGCGTCGGGCGTCTGCGCGTCGGGCGTCTGCGCATCAGGCGTCTGCGCATCAGGCGTCTGCGCATCGGGCGCCTGCGCGTCTGGCGATTGAGCGTCGGGCGCCGGCGTGTCGGGCGACTGCGCGTCTGGCGATTGCGCGTCGGGCGCCTGCGTGTCGGGCGACTGCGCGTCTGGCGATTGCGCGTCGGGCGATTGTGCGTCGGGCGACTGCATGTCGGACGACTTCACGTCGGGCAAGGGTGCGGTGGCTGTCGACTTGGACGCGCTGCCGCAGGCGACGGCGAAGAGGAGACAGCCCAAAACCATCTGACAGCGGCAGAAGCGATTCATCGTGATGCCCCCCAATCAGCGCGAAGCAGGGACGGCCGCAGGACAATCGAGTCCGCAGTCGGCTAAGGCGCATCTTATGCCAGGCTTGGCCAGCGCGCTACGGCCATGCATCGCTTCGCTGGGAGGCAAGGGTGCAAGCGCGCGTCACTTCGTGAACGTGATGCGCTTGCCGGTCGCCGGATCGGTCAGCACCAGGGTCGCCGCATCCGCCTTGTACGTCGCGGGCATCGGCGGGATGAGGCACTGCGCGGCGTAGGCGGCCACCGCGTCCGGCGTCATGGGCGTACCGGCGGTGCCGGCCGCGATCCGCCGTGGCGCGGCAGCGCAGGCCGCGAGCAGGTGGCTTGGGTGGTCGGATCGCGCTAGATTTCAACAGGGTCCCACTGTTGACCGTCCATGCCTCTCGGCGTAGCCTCCCGCGTCAGCAGCCAAGCTTGGCCGTCGCGCGGCGCGCCGCCCAGCTTCTCCAAGGATACCGCGACCCATCGCCCACCGGCATCGCCGGTGCGAAAGGAGTGAAACGCCCGTGCCGAACACCACCCACTCGACCTCCCACCTGGCTCCCGCGCAGCGCAAAGCGGCGCCGGTGCCTCCCGTGTTCATCGTCAATACCGTGCTTCGCCTGCGCAAGTTCCTCCTGCGCGCCGCCGACGCGGTCGTTCCGTCCTACATGGCCGTGTACGACCGCTTCATGGGAGCCGCCCACACCATGCTCGTCCACAGCGCGGCCCGCCTGCGCATCGCGGACCTGCTGGTGGCCGGGCCCCTCAGCGGCGCCGAGATCGCGGCGCGCACCAGCTCGGATGCCGACGTCATGGAGCGCACGATGCTCGCGCTGGTCTCCATCGGCGTCTTTCGCCGCCTGTCTGACGGCCGCTTTGCCAACAACGGCGTATCCAAGGGCATGATCACCGGCGCGACCGGCGGTGTTCGCGGCTTCGCCGAGTTCTTCGGCCACGAGCCGGTCATGCGCGCGTGGGCCCGCCTGCCCGAGACCTTGCAGGACGGCAAGCAAGCCTTCAAGGAGGTCCACGGCCACCTCGCCTGGGATTGGATGGCTGCCGACCCGGCGGTGCAGGCCGCTTTCGCGGAGGGCATGAGCTCCATGACCGAAGTCGTGGCGCCGGCCATCGCCGCCGCCTACCCGTTCGATGAGGTCAAGACGGTGTGCGATGTGGGTGGCGGCGTCGGCATCGTCCTCGCGGCCGTGCTGCGAAAGTACCCGCATCTGCGCGGCATTCTCTTCGACAGTCCTTCGATGCTGGGCGAGGCCAAGGCCTACCTCGAAGCAGCCGGCATCGCCGACCGCGTCGACCTCGTCCCCGGCAGCTTCTTCGATTCGGTGCCGCGTGGCGCCGACTGCTACCTCATCAAGACGGTGCTGCACAATTGGGAGGACCAGGAAGTCCTTCAGATCCTGCGCAATTGCCGCGCCGCGATGGAGCCGGGCCAGCGCCTGCTCGTCCCCGATTTTCTCGTGGTGCCGGAGGCATTTTCGACCCTCGTGCCCTTCATGGACATGGCCGGCCTGATGATCTACTCGGGGCGCGAGCGCTCGCCGGAGAAGCTGGCCGGCATGTTTGCGCAAACGGGCTTGAAGATGGGGCGCATGGCGCCGCTGCCGGGCGTCCAGGCGGTGTTCGAGGCCATCGCGGTCTGACCGCCACGGCTCAGTCCGGCGCCGGGCGTCCCAGCAGCAGCCGGTTCTTCGGCGAGACTTCCGCCGGAATCGCCTGCGTCCATATCTGGTAGCCGCCCGCGCGCAGGCGCGTCGCGCGCTCGACGTCCACGGCCAGGCTTCCGTCGAGCCAACCATCGAGGTCGCCGCACTGGCGCAGCGCCTGGCAACACGGCAGCACCGCCACGCGCGCGCCCACGGCCTGCGCCTGCGCGAGGATGTCGTCGGTCAGCCCACCGCACGCATGCGCGGACACGACCACGTCGTCCGGCCTCAACTCCACGTCCTGCAAGCGCATCTGGGCAAAGGTGACGCGCCCGGCCAGCCGCGGCCATGTCACCGCCATCGCATCGGCCAGGCGCAGGTGGTTGCCGCTCAGGTGCAGGTCGACGGCCAGCGCCTCGGGCGACGTCTCGTCGAGCAGCAGCATGACCTGCGCCAACAGGCCGTGGCCGCAGCACAAATCGACAACGCGGCCGCCACGGAAGCGACGCCGGACGCGCCGCGCGACCTCCCACGCCTCGTGCAGTTCCTTGCGCGGCAGGACGCCGACGCCGCAGACGCAGCGGGCCAGCCGCGCGAACAGGCTGTCGCCGGGGTAGAGGTCGAGTTGCCGAAGTGTCAGGCGGTTGCGCGAGCCGGTGGCGTGCATGCGCCCCTTGTGCGCGGTGGTGGGAAGGCGAGCGTGGCGCAAGCGGATCGGGTTGGCAAGGCGGCGGCGGCTCGCTGGACGGAACTGCGAAAGACGCTCAAGCTTTCGCCACGTGGCAAGGGGGGGCTGGCGGACAGGCCGACAGCAGCCGTCGCGCCTGGTGCACGCGAAGCGACCGCCGTCCCGCGCACCGCACGCCACAAAGGAAATCCATGAATCGCCCGTTGCTGACCGCCTGCATCCTGCTCGCCGGCTCGCTGGTCGCCGCCACCGCCAGCGCCGACAAGGAGGACGACGCCACCCGCGCTGCGATGGTGCACAAGCTCCTCGACACCAAGACCGGCGATGCGGGCCAGACATGGTCGGCTTTCTACGAGATCTGCGGCGAGGAGTGCGAGTACGTCGCCTACGGCGGCTGCAAGCGCAACAACGGCGCGGTGGACTGCGAAGTGCGCGTATACGACGTAACGACCAAGAAGACCCAGGTCATCGCGGCCAAGGACGCGGAGCGCAAGCCGGCGGCGCTCGCCAAGGCCAAGACCCAGCTCACGACGGCCTTCGAGAACCTGGGCTATGCGCCGATGTGGCTCAAGGAGACGCGGTTCGAGACGCCGCCGCAGAAGGTTGGCACCGGAAGCCTGCGCTTCCAATGGGACTGGAAGAAGCTGGCGCTGACCGTGCTCGGCGACGGGAAGGCCGCCAAGAAGGTCAAGGCCGGCAAGCTGGGCAAAGGCCTTGGCGTCACGTCGGCGGCGGTCTGGTCCTTCGTCAGCAAGGACGGCTCGGCCGGCTCCGCGCTGCTGCGGATCCACGGCGAGGGCGAAGAA
>CAIXAA010000440.1 GCA_903917305.1 uncultured Myxococcales bacterium
GCCGCCGCCCGCGGCAGCCGCGCCTCCGCCTCCTCCTCCTCCGCCGCCGCCTGCGGCAATGGCGCCGCCGCCACCGCCACCGCCACCGCCACCGATTTCGCTGAAGGCCGAGTTGGCGCCGCCGCCCCCGCCGCCGCCGGTGCGTCCGTCGCAGGTCGTGGCGCCGCAGCCGCCGCCTCCGCCGCCGCCTCCACCGTCGGCCGCCGCGCGCGAGTCCGCTCCCATCGGGCGCGACGCCGCGGTCGTCGAGGAGTTGCGCAGCGCCCTGGCCGACAGCACGCGGCAGATCGAAGAGAAAGATCAGAAGATCGGCGGCTTGCGCATCGAGCTGGAGTCGCTCAGCCGGCGCATGCAGGAAAGCCAGGAAGGGCCGACCCGCGAGGAGCTGCTGGCGGAGCTGGACGGCCTGCGGCCGCTGCCGGAGCACATCGCCTCGCTGGAAGTCGAGATCGACGAACTGCGGGCGGCGTTGGATCACCGCGACACGCTCATCATTGATCTGCAAGGGCAAGTGGCCGAGGCCGTGCAAGAGGCGCGTGCCGCGCAGGCTGCCGTCGCCCAGGCCGGTACCGGTGGCGGGGACGTGGCGGCCGTGCAAGCCGAGCTGACGGCAGCCCGCCGCAGCCTGGCCGAAGCGCATGAAGCGTTTGAGGAAGCGCGGGCGGGGCGTCGCAATGCCGAGGAGCTCGCCGCGCTGCAGCGCAGCCGGGCCGATCAGGCGGATGCCGGAGCTGCCGCGCTGCGTGCGGACATCGAGAAGCTCAGGGCCCAGTTGGAAGCCGCCGCTTCGCCGGGTGCATCGCCCGCGGAGCTGACCGCCGCGCTGGAAGCCAAGGCGCAGGCCGAAGACAAGGCGCAGAAGGCCCAGCTGGATCTCGTGCGCGCCCAGGCCGAGCTTGCCGCGCAGACGCGCGCGTCGGCCGCCCTGGAAGCCACGGTTGCGGATCTGCAAGCGAAGTTGGCGACAGCGCAACAGGAGAGGGCGGCGGCCGACACGCGCGCCCAGATGGCGCAGGCGCAAATCCAGCGTCTGGAGACCGACGGTGCCGACGGCCTGGCGGCGGCGCGGGCCAAGGAGACGGCGGCGCGCAGCGACCTGGACGCCGCGCGCAAGCAGCAGGAGGCCGCGACCCAGGAGCGCGATGCCGCCCGCAAGGAGCTGGACGCGGCCCGCAAGGAGCTGGAGACCGCCCGCACCGAGGCGAGCGCGCACAAGGACTCGGCCGGCGGCGCGGAGGCGCAATTGTCCAAGGCGCGCGCGGATTTGGAGGCCAAGCAGATCGAGCTGGGCAAGTGGAAGCTGCAGGTCGAGGATCTGAACGCCCAGCTGTCCTCGACGCAGGACGAGCTGGCGGCGGCGCAGGCAGCGGCGACCGAGAGCAAGGCGGCGGCGGAGCTCGAAGATCAGCTCGCCAAGCTGCGCGTGCAAATCAAGGCCGAGAAGACGCGCGCCGCGGAAGCGGGCGAGGAAGTGGCGCAAGCCCGCGCCGAGACGGCCAAGCTGGCCCAGGAGCTGGAGGCCGCCAAGGCCGACGCGCAAAAGACGCAGCAGGCGCGCGACGCGGCGCAGACCGAGGCCAAGACGGCCAAGGCCGAGCTGGCCCAGGTGCAGCAGCAGGCCGGCGGCGCGGCGGCCGAGGTGCAGGCGGCCAAGGCGAGCGCGGCGGCGGCCAAGGCGGAGGCGGACAAGCTCGCGGCGACGAACCGCGAGCTGGAGAGCTCCGCCAGCGCGAACATGAAGCGCATCCAGAAGCTGATGAAGGACATCGAAGAGGCGCGCGCGGGTGCCGGCGGTGGCGACGCGGGTGCGGCGGCGAAGGCGCAAGTGGCTCAGCTCCAAGCGGAACTGGCGACGGTGCAGGCCTCGCAGAAGAGCACCGAGGCCGAGCTGCAGGCGGCGGTCGCGCGCGCCTATGCGGCCGAGAACCGGCCGGCGCCGCAGGCCAAGCCCACGGCGAGCCACGGCGCGGTGCTGTCGCTGGTGCAGGAGCTCAACGGCGTCATCTCGACCTTCCGAAATGATTTCATGACGGTGTCGGATGCGGTCGAGCAGGTCAGCAGCGAGGACTCGGTCGAGCGCACCGAGGGCCTGGACATGCTGCGCGAAGGCATCGAGGCGTGCACGGCGCGCAACGGCGAGCTCAAGAACATCGTTCGCGATCTCAAGATTGCGGTGCTGGGCGACGACGCGTAGGTTGTTGCGCCGGGCGCACGACGCCGCCTCAGGGCCGGCATCGGGAGTCGAGGCTGCGTGAAGTCAGGTCCGGTCAGGCCCGTCGAAGGTGAACAGATCACCGTGCTCATCGAGGTGGGCGGCCTGCCGGTCACCCACGTCGCCACGGCTGGCCGCGTGCGCGAATCGACGATGATCGTGCCGCGCAAGGCCGGCGATGCCCGCTGGAGCGCGGAGCCGCAAGGCCAGGCCGTCGTCATCTTCGCCCACGGCGGCCGCCTGCACAGCTGGCCGATGCGCGTCGAGGAAGTGCTGCCCTCCAGCTACTACCTGGTTTCCTTGCGCGATCCCATGGCGGGCGAACGCCGCGAGTTCGTGCGCACCATGGTCGAGGTCGAGATCAGCCTGACGCCGCACGGCGCGCCCACCGGGCCTTTTGGCCATGCGGCGATCGACTTGTCCGCATCCGGGCTGCGGCTGCTCACCGATGTTCAAGTGCGGACGGGCGATCTCGTCGACCTCGTGCTGCGTTCTGCGGGCCAGGGGCCGGACATCAGCGCCGTGGCGCGTGTCGTGCGCCGCCTGACCTCGCGCAACGGCGTCGAGTTGGCGGTGGAATTCGTCGAGCTGAACTCCGCGGACGAAGGCCGGATGCAGGAGCTGGTCTTCAAGGCGCGTGAGGCCCTGCTGGCCCAGCGCATCGCCCGCCGCGAGTTCTCGTAAGCGCTTGTGCCAAAGGAACTTTGGCGCCGGAATGCAAACCGCCGCGCGCAAGAGCGAGGATCGCTCCTCCACTCCCGCGCGCGGCGGCGCAATGACCTGGAATGCCTGGCTCTGGCTACGCCGGAACCGTCTCGCCGCGGCGACGGCGCACCAGCTTGCCGGGAATGGCCTGCTCGAGGTCCGCGCGGCGCTGGAACGTGCCGTCCGGGGCCCGCACGAACGTCTCGCGCAGGCGCGGCACGGTCGTCTCCACCACGCGGCGCACATCGCCCTTGTCCAGCCACTGGCCGTCGACGGCGGCCTGCGCCAGCTCCGCGATGGTCTTGGGACCCGGGTTCTCCTGCATCCACTTGTCCAGCTTCTCCGTCAGTTGCGCACTCTGCGACGGTCCCGCCTTCGCGCGGGCGACCGGCGCAACGGGCGTAGCTGCCAGCGGACTCTTGCGCGGGCGACCAGGGCCACGCTTGACCGGCGCTTCGGCCGCCGCAGCGGGCGCCTCGGCAGCCGCCGTCGCCGCCTCGGGCAGAGGGTTCTTGCGCGGACGACCCGGGCCACGCTTGGCCGGAGCCTCCGC
>CAIXAA010000441.1 GCA_903917305.1 uncultured Myxococcales bacterium
CGCGCACTTGGGCGGCAAGGTCGGCGGCGGGGGCGGTGCTCCAGAGGATGCTGGTCGGAGCGAACTCCGCGCAAATGCTCAGGAGCTGTGCGGCTTCATCCGCGGGCAGGCCATAGCCGGTGCCAGCGTCGTCGGCGCGCCAGTGGGCCGGATGGCCGAAGCGCAGCCAGCGGCAACTTACGTCGCGCGAGCGCAAGTAGCCGTGAACGAAGGGAAAGGGGATCGAGCGGTGGAAGCGATCGGTCGTGATGAACTCGATGAGGAGCACGCGGTGCATCGATCGCTTCCGGCGGGCGTGTCGATGGCCCGTGCGGCGGAGTGTGCCTGCCGTCGGCAAGTGGGGCAAGGTGATTCGCCGCGCCCGGCCGGCCAGACAGTCGCGCGGTCACCTGGTCCGCGCTGGCATTCCACCGGCCGCGAGCGGCCTGATGCGCTGCCCGCGCCGGACTACCAGCAGTAGGCCTCGGCACCCGGACCGTGGCCCTGTCCGTGGCAATTGCCGTTGCAAGTCAGGCCACTTGCGCAGTTGCCCGATGGCGCGATGCGAACGAACGAGATGGTGCCGGTGGGGTCCGAGATCGTGGCAAACACGTCGCGCAACCCGTTCACGTGGCTGGCCGACGAGGCGGCCGGGTGGCAGGTCGAGCAGGCGACCATCGCCTCGCCGCTCGCGTGGGTGTTGTGGTGGCCCGTCCCGGGACTGCCATTGGTGCCGTATTTGTGGCAGTTGCCGCACACGTTCGCCGTCGGCCACGTGCCGCCCGCCCAATAGACCGGCACGACGGCAGCGCCGCCGCGGCCGTTGGAGTGGCAAGCGCCTGCGCAGTTGCCCCGCGCGCTGATGGGGCTGCCCGCGGTGGACGCGACGCTCCAGGTCATCGCGCCGGTCCAGTTGACGGGGGCGGGGCTCGGCGCGGCGGCGAAGGTCACGACGCCATGGTTGCCGGGCGTCGACAAGTCGAGCGAGGGCACGTAAGGCAGGGTGTGCGCGATGTTTCCGACGCCCGGCACCGTGTGGCAGCGATCGCAGGTCAAGGCGACGTGCGTCGTGCTCGCGGCGAGATGCGCCACGTGCCGCCCGACCGCGAGCGTTCCCGTGGTCGTTTCGTTGCCGACACCGGCAGGCGGGCTCTGGCTCGCGGCGCTGCCGTGGCAGAAGTTGCACGCCCGCCAGTCGCCGCCCGTGCCGTTCGTGGCGGCGTTGGCGCCGTGGCAGCCAATGGTGCTGTTGCTGCACGAGACGTTGACCGAGCCGCCCAACAGGTCCGCGCCGTGGCAGTCCGTGCACGCAGTATTCGTGTTGTCCCGCTGCTGGTTGGCGACGAAGTACGCGCTGCCGTGGTGACTCAGGTTGACCGTGCCGTCGGGGTTGAAGCGCGGCGCGGTCCAATTGGCCAACGTGTGGTAATTGCTCGCCTGGACCACGCCGTCGACATGCAGCGTCTTGTCCTTCCAGGTCGCGGTGTTGCTGCCCGCGTCCCAGCTGGTGATCACCGCGCCGTGGCAGGTCGGACACGCGTTGTTCTGCGGGTGCTTGCCGCCCGGCGGGTTGGTGTGGCAGCTCGCGCCGCAGGCGTTGAAGGTGCCGTCGACCTTGGTCCAGATCGGCGTGTGCAGAACGGTTCCGCCCGCTTTGGGCCCGTCGAGC
>CAIXAA010000442.1 GCA_903917305.1 uncultured Myxococcales bacterium
GATCGGCCTTGTCCTGGACCTGGCCATTCTGCTGGACAATCTGGAACTTGTACGCTTGGCCGGGCTGCGCTTCGGGGACGAAAAGCACCCAGATGTCGCCGGTGCACGTCATCGGTGTCGCGTGCCAGCCGTTGAAGTCGCCGATGAGGGCAATGGCGCGCGCGTTCGGCGCCCAGACGGCGAAATGCCAGCCATCTTGCCCATCTTCGCGCTTGGGCCACGCGCCCAGGATCTGCCAGGCGCGAAAGCCCTGCCCGGCATGGAAGGCTTGAAGTTCGCTTTGCAGGTCGATGAAGACGGTCATGTTGGCCCAGTGATAGCAGGATGGGCGCCGCTTGTCAGGCCCGGCCGCCGCGCCGGTTCCGCAACCCGCCGCGCCATGCTATACGGCTGCGCATCCTTACGCCCAAAGGCAGCTGCACCATGACCGACCGCTTCTACGTCACCACGCCCATCTACTACGTCAATGATCGCCCGCACATCGGCCACGCGTACTGCACGGTCCTCGCGGACGCGGCGCGGCGCTACCAGGCCCTGTGCGGCCGTCGCACCTACTTCGTGACCGGCACCGACGAGCACGGCCAGAAGGTCGAGCAGGCGGCGCACAAGCGCGGCATCGATCCGCAGACGCACGTCGATGAATTGCACGCTGCTTTCAAGAACTTGTGGCCGGAGCTGGGCTGCGACCCGGACCAGTTCATCCGCACGACGGAGCCGCGCCACAAGGCGGTGGTGCAACGCGCGCTGCAGCAACTGTGGGACGCGGGGCTGATCGTCGCCCGCGAGTTCGAGGGCTGGTATTCGACCGCGGCGGAGCGCTTCTGGACCGAGAAGGAGCTGGTCGACGGCAAGTGCCCGGACACCGGCCTGCCGGTCGTCCGTCTCAAGGAGAAGAACTACTTCTTTCTCATGAGCCGCTACCAGCAGCGCCTGATTGCCGCCATCGAGCGAGGCCTGCAGCCGCGCCTGCCCATGGAACAGTCCGCTGATCCGGAGCGCGAGGTGCTGGAGATCGTGCCGCCCGGCCGCGCCAACGAGGTGCTGGGCTTCCTGCGCCAGCCGCTGCAGGACCTGTGCATCTCCCGGCCCAAGGAGCGCCTCAAGTGGGGCATCGAGCTGCCTTTCGACAACGATTACGTGACCTATGTGTGGTTCGACGCGCTGCTGAACTACGTGACGGCGGTGGGCGGGCTCGGCGCGGATCCGCCGGGCGCAGGCAATCGCGCGGCGCCGGCGCAGGATGGGCGCACGCCGTTCGAGACGTGGTGGCCGTCGGTGACGCACTTCCTGGGCAAGGACATCCTGACGACGCACGCGGTCTACTGGCCGACGATGCTGATGGCGCTCGGGCTGCCGATTCCGCGGCGCATGCTGGCGACCGGCTGGTGGCTGATCGACGACACGAAGATGTCGAAATCGCTGGGCAATGTCGTCAGCCCGCTGTCACTCAAGGACAAGTACGGCTCCGAAGTGCTGCGCTACTTCCTGCTGCGCGAGATGCCGGTCGGCCAGGACGCGAACTTCTCCGAAGAGGCGCTGGTGCGGCGCAACAACTCGGATCTTGCCAATGATCTCGGGAACCTGGTACAGCGGGTGATCGCGCTCTGCGTCAAGAACTTTGACGGCAAGGTGCCGCCGCCGCCGGATCGCCGGCCGAGCGCGGCGCTGGGCGAGGCCATCGCGTATGGCACGTGGCTGGTGAATGGGACGCTGCCGCTGCAAGGCTCTGGCATGGCGCAGCCGATCGTCGAGACGGCGCTGCAGTTCAAGCTGCACCGCACGCTGGCGGACACGATGCAGCTGGTGCAGCACCTGAACGGCGTGCTGACCTCGGACGCGCCGTTCAAGACCGTGCGCGAAGACAAGGACGCGGCGGCGCTGACGCTGTACCACGTCCTGGAAGGCATTCGTTTTGCAGCGCATCTGCTTTCTCCGGCCCTGCCGGTGGCGAGCCTGGAGATCCTGCGGCGCATCGGCTGGGCGCATGGCGTCAAGCCGCTGGCTGGGCTGCGCTGGGGTGATCTCGAAGGCGGCCAGTCGGTGGTCGAAGGACCGCCGCTGTTTCCGAAGTTCGAGTGGATCGCGCCGGCTGCATCCGCAGCCGCAGCCGCGCCCGGAGCCGGAGCCGGAGCGGGAGCCGGTGCCGGAGCCGGAGCGGGAGCCGGAGCGGGAGCCGGAGCCGGAGCCGGAACCGGTGCCGAAGCTGCCCCCGCCGCCCCGATGCTGCCCGACGTCGACATCTCCGTCTTCTCGCAAGCCGACCTGCGCGTCGGCCTCGTGCTGAGCGCCGAGCCGATCCCGAAGTCCAAGAAGCTGCTGAAACTGCAGATCGATCTCGGCGAGGGCCAGCCGCGCCAGATCCTCAGCGGCATCGCCGAGACGGTGGCGCCGGCCGATCTGCTGGGCAAGCAGGTGCTGGTCATCGCCAACCTGCCGCCGCGCCTCATGATGGGCTTGGAGAGCCGCGGGATGCTGCTGGTCGCCGCGGATGCGGAAGGCAAGCGCGTGCCGCTGCACCCGGCGCGTGCGGTTCCGAATGGATCTGGGGTGAACTAGGGATTTCGGCTCGGGTTCCGGTTCGGGTTCCGGTTCGGGTCCCGGTTCGGGTTCCGGCTCCGGTTTGCGCTGCAGCTACTTGCCCTTGCCCTTCTTGGGCTCCGCCGCGGCCGGCGCCGCCGCCGCGTCATCCTTCGGCACTTCGGTCGCAACCTGGCCCAACGACGTCACGATCGGATCCTTGGTCGCGATGCCCTCGACCAGCACCTCCACGCGCGTCCCGGTGACCTTCTTGACCTTGCCCTTGTACATCATGCCCACCCACGGCACGAGCACGGTCTGCCCCGCCTTGAGCGCCGGCTTGAGCGGCAACGCCTTGAGATCCTTGGCCGGATACGCCGCGACGCGCCCTTCGAAGCGCCGCACCAGCCACTTGTCGCCGCTCTCGGACACGAGCAGTACCTCGCGCGCCTTGCCCTCGTCCATCGCGATGGCGAAGCTGCCGGGCTGCAAGCCTTCCTTCTGCTTGGTGACTTCGCGCGCCGTCTTGACGGCGACGATCTTGTCCTCGCCCCAGGAGTCCGGCAAGTCCGTGTAACGCACCGTGATCTTGTCGCCGTCGACCTTGGTCACCGTCGCGTGCTTGAGCGAGGACGCCCACTCCGCCAGCACCATGTCGCCGGCCTTGAGGTCGGACGCGTTCTCGGTGCCAGCGGGAATCAGGAACAATCCCGTAATCTTGAAGGAACCGCCTCCCAACTCCTTGACGGTGATGACGTCGCCCTTGACCTCGCCGACGTCGTGCGCGAAGAGGTGGTAGACCGCCGTCGTGCTGCCGTAACTGCGGTCTTTTCCTTGGGTCAGCACGTAGGCGCGGTCGCCTTCCTTGGCGGCGGTGCCGCGCGGCGGCAGGCTCCAGCCGTTCTTGAGCGGATCGTTTTCCGGAGCCTTCACCGCTGCATCCGCCGCAGCCGCCGGCGCAGCTGCCGGAGCCGCTGCAGGCGCCTTGGCCGCGGGCGCGGCAGCGGGGCCAGCCGCGGGCTTCTCCGCGGCAGGTGCGGGCGCTTTCTTGCAGCCGGCAGCAAGAGCGAGGGCGGCAACACCGGCAAGCGCAAGGCGCGCAGCGCTGATCATGGGGCTATGCTTCATGGTCCACCTCGGCGCGGCCTCTGCCGGCGCCCGCAAAACCTTAGAACCTGTCGAACTTCCAACCATCTGGCGTCTTCGTCAAGATCGGCTTCAACTCTTCGCCGCCCGGCAGCGTCACGATCATGTGCCGCAGGTTACTGCCGTCGCCGGCCTCGTCACGCACGGTGAAGCCCTTCTCGGCGGCCTCGGCGTAGCGCGCGAGGTGCTTCCAGAAGCGCTCGCCCTGCTGGTCCAGCATCGGCTCGATGGCGCCAATCAGGCGATCGCTCATGTGCGGCTTCAAGGCGGCGAAGTCGCGCGCCGCCGCGGCCTTGTGGATCGCGAGGATGATCATGCGGTCGGCCGCGGTCTGCGCATCCAGGGTGCCCGGCGCCCGCCGCGCGTTGCGCGCTGCGGCCAACGCGTGCTCCTGATCGATTTCCAAGTTGCGCTGACCACCCTGCCCCGCGCCCGCCGGAGGAATGACCGGCAAGGGTTGCGGCCGGTTGGCCAATGCCGGCGCCGCGGTCGGCGCTGCCGCAACCGGCTGGGCTACCTCGGACTGCCGGGTGACGGCAACCGGAGCGAGCTGCGGCACGTTGGCGATGCGCGGACAACGCTCAGGTTGTGCAGCACAATCGACAGGTTCCGTGCACGCACCCAGCGCCAGAGCGGCCAGGGCGCCGCTCAGCCAGAAGGCGGGACGCTTCGACATGCTCCTCCAAACCGGCTATCAACCGCGGATGATCTTGACGGAATCCAGCGTGACCGGCTTGCGCGGGCGGTCATTGCGGTCGCGCGGCGTGTTGGCGATCTTCTGCACGACGTCCAAGCCCTCGATCACTTCGCCAAACACCGAGTGCTTGTTGTCGAGGTGCGGCGTGGCATCGCAAGTGATGAAGAACTGGCTGCCGTTGGTGTGCGGGCCGGCGTTCGCCATCGACAGGATGCCGGCGCGCGCGTGGCGCAGGCTCGGGTGGAACTCGTCGGCGAAGTCGTAGCCGGGACCGCCGGTGCCGTCGCCCTTGGGGCAGCCGCCCTGGATCATGAAGCCGGGGATGACGCGGTGGAACGGCAACCCATCGTAGAACGGGCGGTTCTCGCTGGCGCCGGTCGCCGGGTTCTTCCAGGACGTCGTGCCTTCCGCCAATTGCACGAAGTTGGTCACCGTGTTCGGCGCCTTGTCGACAAAGAGACGTGCGCGGATGGTGCCGAGGCTCGTTTCGAACACGGCTTCGACGCTGCGCGCGGTCTCGAGCGGCGTGATGGTCTTGAGCGGCTTCTTGCCAAAAAACGCCATGGGAACTCCTCGATCCGCCTCCGAGGTCTGCGGGCGGCGCGAGAGTGTACGCCGGGGCGCCTTGCAGAGGCAAGCCACTTCGCCGCCGTCTTGGGACGTGCTAGCGTACGGCCATGCGCCCTTCCATGTGCCCGAGCCTGCTGCAGATGACCTTGGCCGCGCTGGCCTTTGTGGCGGCGGCGTGCGGGCCGGCCCAGACGCAGATGACGACGGCGTTCTGGCAGGAGGCCGCGGACGACCCGATGCTGGTGTTCGAGCCCAGCCTGCCGCTGCCTTCCGGTGCCTCGATCACCACGCTGGAGTTCGACGCGCAGGTCAAGGAGACGGACCACGGCCGCCGTCCGGGCGCCGACCACAACGTCGCGCTGCACCTCGACAGCGGGGAGAAGCTGGTGCTGCACTACCGCATCGGCGCAGGGCGGGCATTTCCGCCTGTTTCCGGGGAGATGGTGCATGTTGCCGTGTTCCAGCGTCCCGCCACGGCGGAGCGCGCGGCGGCGCAAGGCCTGGTGCTGACCGGCATGCGTCCCGGCCTGTTCGGCCAGCGCCGGCAGATCCTGGCTGCCGTGAACGTCGATGGCGTGGTGCCGCAAGTTCGCTTGCCGCCACAGCTTGCTTCGATCCAGCCGACCGACGTGCTGGCCTACCAGACGGCGCGGCACTTGGATGGCCAGTGCTTTCTGTCGGTCGCGCACAACCAGATCGCGCTGGGCGATGAGCCGGGGCCGCGCACGGCGGAGCGCCTGCCGCAGCGCCTGGTGCCGCCGGGCTCGCGCGTGCAGCTGTGGAATGCGGACACGAACCTGGACGTCGTGCTGCTGGACAACCGGCGCGTGGTGACCACGACCTGCAAGCCGGAGCCGCCGAGCCATTGGTCTTTCGCGGCGATCTGGTCGGCGGAGACGAATGCGACGCAGCGGCCGGCGGGCGAGAAGATGCCCAAGCCGCAGAAATAGCCGACCTACCAGGCCAATCCGGGACGACGGTTGCTGATGGCGACTTCGCCGACGTCGCCGCGGCCGCTGCCACGCGAGTTGACCGAGCGCGGCGCCTGCACCGTGTCGATGCGAAAGCCGCGGTACAAATCGCGAATCAGCGGGCAGTCGCTGTTCGACAGCAAGAAGCGCACGTTCATCGCGTCGAGCTGGCGGCAGGTGTCGGCGAGCTCCGCCTGCGAGCGCGCGGAGAAGGTGCCGCCCGAGTACGCGTTGAACGACGACGTCACGCTGACGGGGTGGTACGGCGGGTCGAGGTAGACGAAGTCCAGGCCGCGCTGCGCGACCAGCTCCGGCAGCGCGCGGAAGTCGGCGCGCAGGATCTCCGCGTCCTTCAACGCTTCGCTCGCGGCGCGCACCTTGTCCTCCTGGACGATCTTCGGGTCGGGATAGCGGCCATGCGGCGAGTTGAAGCGCCCGCGGCTGTTCTCGCGCCACAAGCCGTTGAAGCACGTGCGGTTGAGGAACAGCATCCGCGCCGCGCGCGCCACGTCGTCGACCGGATGATCCGCCGGATGGCGCTCGCGCACGGCGTAGAAGTAGGCGGCGCGGCCCTCTTCATCGCAGCGCAAGTAGGCCCGCTCGTGGAGATCCAGGGCCTGCAGCAGCTCGCCGGGCCGGTTGCGCACGGCTTCGCACGCCGCGATGACGTCCGGGCTCAGGTCGCACAAAAGCGCAGTGTCCAGGCGGCGCTGCGACCACAGCCAGAAGAACACGGCGCCGCCACCGACGAACGGCTCGGCGTAGCGCAGCGGCCCGTGCGGCATCAGCTCGGAGAGCTGCCCAAGCAGTTTGCTCTTGCCGCCCACCCACTTGAGGAAGGGCTGGGCCCGCTCGCGCGGCTCGGCGGGCACAAGGCGCAGGTCGGGCTTGCCCGGCGTGGGCGGATGGGCCGGCTGGATGCGGCGCGAAACAGCGGTCGTCATGATCACCTCGGCCAGTGGAGTGGGCCGAGGCGCAGTGTCAGGGCAGGCGATCGGCTGTCCAGAAAATGACCTGGCGCGGATCGCTCGCCAACCGCTGGCAAGATCGACGGATCTTGAGGAGCGGGCAGAAACGATCGCGAATCGCTGGGTTGCAGATCACGGAGATCGCAGCGGGATCGGCAGCGGGCGCGGACTTTCTCGCGGGGCGATTTCCAGCGACAGGGCAATCCACTGACAAAGCTGGCGAATCCGCGGCGGTCGCGCGAACGCCTTTGGGGCGCGCAGTTGGCACCGGTACGGCCAAGGCATCTGCGCATCCACATCGCCGGCAAGGAGCTGCGGGAGCGTGCGCGGCGGCCGAAAAAGGCAACGCGGCAGCCCTTGCGCGGGCCGCCGGGAAGGCTTACATGTGGATGCCATCGGCCCCGCTTGAACACCCACGCGCAGCAGCCCCAGCGGCTCCGCGCGCCCAGCCCAGAAGGGCCGGTCCACCTTCCGGCGCGACATGCGCCGCCTTCACTGCCCGACCAAGGAGAATCCCATGAGCGTCCTCGTCAACAAGCCCGCCCCCGAGTTCACCGCTGAAGCCGCCCTGGCCGATGGCAGCTTCGGCAAGATCAGCCTCTCGGAGTTCAAGGGCAAGAAGTACGTCGTCCTGTTCTTCTACCCGTTCGACTTCACCTTCGTGTGCCCGACCGAGATCATCGCGTTCGACCACCGCATCGAGGAGTTCGAGAAGCGTGGCGTGCAGGTGCTCGGCTGCTCCATCGACTCGAAGTTCAGCCACTGGGCGTGGCGCAACACGAAGGTCAAGGACGGCGGCATCGGCGAGGTGCGCTACCCGCTGCTCGCGGACATCACCAAGGACATCGCGCGCGACTACGACGTGCTGATCGACAACGCCAAGGCGCTGCGCGCCAGCTTCCTCATCGACAAGAACGGCATCGTGCAGCACCAGGTCGTCAACAACCTGTCGCTGGGCCGCAACATCGACGAGATGCTGCGCACGATCGACGCGCTGCAGTTCACGGAGGAGCACGGCGAGGTCTGCCCGGCCGGCTGGCAGCAGGGCAAGCCCGGCATGAAGGGCAGCAGCGAGGGCGTGGCGGATTACCTGGCGCGCAATGCTCGCAAGCTGTAGGCGCGCCGTCCTGTCGTTTTGAGGCGGCCCCTCCTCACGTCATCCTGAGCCGGGGAGCCCGGTTGCTGGCAAAGCTGGGTTGCGAAGGACCCGCGGCGCTTCGCCGCTCAGCGGCCCTGGCCGGCTGCGTTGGAAGCGGCTGGGACCGCCCGGCATGGGCCCGGCTCCGGCTCTGGTTCGGGCTC
This sequence comes from uncultured Myxococcales bacterium, assembly GCA_903917305.1. Lineage (GTDB taxonomy): Bacteria > Myxococcota_A > UBA9042 > UBA9042 > UBA9042 > CAIXAA01. The sequence continues at coordinate 8,172 of CAIXAA010000442.1, forward strand.
TGGTTCCGGTTCCGGTTCCGGTTCGGGCTCTGGTTCCGGTTCCGGTTCCGGTTCGGGCTCCGGTTCCGGTCCCCTTTCGGGTTCCGCACCCCAACCTACGAGTGAATCCGCGCCAACGGCGGCACCCTCTCCAGGATCGCCACCTCCTGCTGCGCCAGCTCCTCCAGCCGCGCCCGCACCACCTCGCGCGGCGCCTGCATTTCCGCCAGGCGCACGAAGACGCTGTGGTGGCGCGCCTCGGACTCGAGCAGGCTGCGAAACGCCTGGCGCAGCTCGGCATCCGGATGCTGCTCGGACAGAAGGCGAAAGCGCTCGCATGACCGCGCCTCGATCAGCGCGCCGCACAACAGCGAATCCACCAGCTTGTCCGGCATGCCGCCGCGCACCAGCTCGAACAGCCGCGCCTGGTAGCCGGTCGGCGCCTGCGCCTTGAGCGGCGTGCCGCGCGCGGCCAGCAGGCCAAGGACCAGCTCGAAGTGCTCCAGCTCCTCGCGCGCCAGGGCCAGCAGCGGCGTTTGCAGCTCGGCGTGATCGGGGAAACGGCCGAGCAGGTTCAGGGCGTTGGTCGCGGCCTTGCGCTCGCAGTGGGCGTGGTCGATGAGCACGTCGTCGGTGCCGGCGATGGCGCGCTGCAGCCAGGCGTCTTGGGTGCGGGAGTGCAGGCAGAGCATGGGGCCTCCTGTGGGGGGTTGTAGCAGCCGGGGGGTTGGGTTGCCACTGGGACGGGGACCTGTGTTTGCCACGGTTCGAGCAGCGCACGCACTGAAGTGCGGCGCTATCATTGCGGCATCCGCCTGCGCGGATGCCTGGACGCGCGGCCGCGCGATGAATCTTCAGGATCCGGCTCC
>CAIXAA010000443.1 GCA_903917305.1 uncultured Myxococcales bacterium
CCTCTCTCGCAGGAGTCTCGCATGTCTGCCCTCGATGCCTTGAAGAAACCCGCCCCGAAGAAGGCCGCCCCGGAGGCGCCCGTCAGCGCACCGGTCGCCGCGGCCCTGGTCGCTCAGGCACCGGCTGCCGGCACCGGTGGTTACGCCGCGCAGAAGGCCGCCGTGGCGCCTGCCGCGCAGAAGCCCAAGGGATTGCTGGGCAAGATCGAAGCCGAAGGCCAGTCGCTGCTCAAGGGCGCCGAAGGCGTTGGCCAGAAGGTCAAGGACGGCGCGATGAACGCGGGCGGCGAGGCGATCGGCCTGGCGGAGATGGTCGGGCTCAAGTACCCGGTCAAGATCTACGAGGCGCAGGTCTCCGGGCAACTGTACCGCGGCTCGCGCGTGGAAGACGACGCGCACATGGCGGCGCTGGCCAAGCAGGGCGTCAAGGGAATCGTCAACCTTTGCGCTGAGAACGACATGGACACGGCGCGCGCCAACAAGTTCGGCATCAAGCCCCTCCATATCCCGATCATCGACAACACCGCGGCGTCCTTGAGCCAGGTGCAGCAGTTCCTTGAATTCGTGAATGGTTCCGGCCCTGCCTACGTGCACTGCGAAGCGGGTCAAGGCCGCACGGGCACGATGGTCGGCGCCTACCGCATCGCCCAGCAAGGCTGGAGCGCGGACAAGGCCATCGACGAGGCCAAGAGCTTCGGCATGAAGATGCCGTGCCAGATGGCGTTCCTGGAGCGGTTTGCGGCGCTGCAGGGTCAGAAGAAGCCGGGATTCAAGGATGACGGCGGCAAGAAGCCCGAGCACGCGTAGGCGTCACTCCTCGGCCTTCGCCGCCGGGACGACCCGCCGCGCCAACAGGGCCGCGACGTTCGCCTGCACCTGCGGGTGCGAGTCTTCCTTGAGCGCATCCAGCCGCGTCCACAGCTCCTGCGGCAGCGCCGTCGCCGGCCAATGGCTGAGCACGGCCGTCGCGCCGTAGCGCAGGTTCGGACTCGGCGCATCGAGGCACTCGGTCACCAGATCCACGTGATTCCCCGCTGTCTTGGCGCAAAATGCCAGCAGCGGCAGCGCGCGCGCCTCCAGCGCCTTGGGCACCATCAGGTCGTCGTCGTGCGCCGCCTTGTCGCCGCCACCGCACGATCCGCAGCAAGCCTGGCTGGCCGGCGAGCAGAGTTCGTCTTCGTTCATGCGGCGATGGCGCAGCTGCTCGGTCACCAGCGGCGCCAGCGTGTCCAGCAGCGTTTCGTCCAGCAGCGGCAGGGCCAGCGACCACGCGCCCTCGTCCTCCGGCTGCCGGCGCACGCGATCCAACACCGCATCCTGCATCGGAATATCGGCGATGCGCGCGGCGATGAGCGCTTGCAGCGCGACCTCCGGCGCCTCGGCGTTCAGGCCGGCGATCAGGCGATCGTGCCACGTGCCACCGCCGCGCGGCGCGTGCCCGAGCACCTTGGCCAGCACGGCGCGCAGCGATTCCTCCAGATCCTCGTCCCAGCCCGCTTCGATTTCCTCCTCGCCGAGATCCTCGGCAAGGCACACCTGCAAGGCGAGATCGAGCGCGACCAGGTCCGCCGGGCCAGCGCCAGCCGCCGCGACCGTCTGCGACCAGGCAGCGACCGTGGCAGCACAGCCACCGACATCGAACTCCTCTTCCGCCGGCCCTTGCCCAAGGGCCGCCTCGCACAAGGCCGCGACGATCATGCCGACCGCATCGAGCACCGCGCCATCGGCGGGTTGCGCGGCAGCGGCCTTGGCGGCAATCGCTGGCAGATCACAGGCACTTGCCACAGCAGCGGCCGTGAAGCCGACTCCCGGCACGCGCTCGACGGCAGCCCGCAGGAGCTGGGCTTGCTGCGCCTCGTCCAGCTCGAACTCGGTCAGCCTCTCGACGACCTCGACGCGCAGCGTGCCGCTCGTGTGCGGCAGCAGGGCCCAGAGGCCGCGCTCCTCCTCGTCGTCATCCGTGCCGGCAAAAGCGACGTGAAGCTCGACCTTTGCGCCAGCCTGCACGCGCGCGATGACCTCTTCGATCGGCATCGGCTTGGGGGGCGGGGCAGGTGTCGCGGCGGGCTTGGCGCCAAAGAGAGATTGCCAGATTCCCATGGATCCTCATCAATTCGGGTTGGCGTGCCTTCCTTGCACTGGCGTGCCAACCCGTTGTCGCGGATTCCGTGCGAAGGAGCAAGCGTCTCCAGCTACAAAGCCCACGCTCCCGGCACCGGCCGCTTTCGCGGCTGCGGCGGCGTCGGCCGCAGCTCCGCCGGCCACAGCTCCGGATGCTCCGATGGCACCGTCACGAGTTGCGGCCCGTTCTGCCGCAGCAGCTCCGGCACCGACACGCCGAGAATCGCGCCGGCGGCCAGCAGACCGGAGACCGTCGCGCCCATCACGCCGTGGCTCACGGTGCTCGCGCCGCAGAGGTACAGCCCCGGCAGCGCGGACTTCACCGGCCACGACCACGGCCCCACCTGCCAACGCGTCTTCTCCGTGCCATACAGACTGCCTTCCGTGGCGCGCAGGTAGTGCACATTCGTGAGCGGCGTCGCCAGTTCGTGCAGTGTCGCCTTGCCGTAGATGCCGGGCACCACGCGATCGACGGCGCGCAGCATCCGCTCGGTCAGCTCTGCTTTCTTCTGGGCATAGGCCAGCGGGCGCTCGCCAAAGCGTGACGTCGCCCACTCCGAGAACGCGTCGTGCCCCACGAAGGTAAAGGCTTCCAGCGTATGGCCTTTCGGCGACATCGACGGATCCTTGAGCGTCGAAGCCGCGACGAACAGCCCCGGCACGTCATCGACGTCGGCGCCCAGGTTCTCGCCGTAGATGGCTTCCAGGTCAGGATGCGCGTAACTCCACACGTTGCCCGAGTCCATGCCTGCCGCGCCGAGGTCCATGTCGGTCGCGACGTAGAGGCTGAGGGCCGACACCGACCAGCGCGTGCGCGCCAACTTGGCGCGGACCTGCGTCGGCACGTCGTCGGCGCGCAACAAGCGGCCGAAGGTCTGGCCCGGATCGGCGTTGCTGACGACGAAGCGCGTGCGCACCTCGGTGCCGTCGCCCAGGCAAAGGCCAATGACGTGGCCCTTTTGCATGAGGATGCGGTCGACACGTGTCGCCAGGCGGATCTCGCCGCCTGACCTCTCCAGCGCCCGCACGAAGGCGCGCGGCAAAGCGAAGCCGCCGCCGCGCGGATACCATGCGCCCTCGAAATAGTGCGCCATGATGGACGCATGCACCGGCGCCGGAGCACGGCTCGGCGGCAGCCCGTGGTCGCCGGACTGCGCCAGCAGGATCGCGCGCAGCAGCGGGGCGTGCACGTGCGCGTCCAGCATGGCCGCACTCGAGCGCAGCCCCCAGCGCGCCAGCGCGCGCGAATGCAGAGGCAGCATCAACACATCGCGCAGGCTCGTCACGTCCAGCACGCCGCTCAGGTCTTCGGCCAGGTGCGCCACGGTGGCCATGTACGCGCGGATGCCGGCGTTCTCCGCCGGGAAGCGGTCGCAGAGCCGCCGCGTCAACTCCTCGCGGCCTTTGGGAATGTCGAAGCGCACTTCCGCGCCGGGCGCGCCGATGCGCACGTGGTCGAAGCCGTCCGGGTTGAGCTCGCAGAACACGAGGTCGCGCGAGACGCCCAAGCCTTCGTAGATGCTGCGCAATCGGCCACCGGGGCCGAGTTCGCCGAGGTAGTGGACGCCCGGGCTGAAGCGGTGGCCGTCGAGGGCGAAGGAGTGACACCAGCCGCCGGGAACGTCGTGCTGTTCGAGGACCAGCGTGCGCAGGCCGGATTGGGCAAGGGCGACGGCGGCGGCGAGGCCACCAGCGCCGGAGCCGATGACGGCTACGTCGTAGTCATGCATGGAGTGCCTCCATTTGGCTTTGCTGACCAGTCTGCGGCGCACCGCAGCAGCGGGCAAGCAGCCACGCTCAAAGCGTAGGAACATTGCGGCCCGCCCGCCTCCGAGGCACCATCGCCCCAGCGAGGAGGTGCCGCGTGCCAGGATGGTTCCAAGGGTTTTGCCTGTGCCTGGCCATGTGCGCCGCCTGCAGCTCGCCGCCGCGCACGTGGGTCGCGTTCTACGGCACCGACAAACCGCCGGAATTGCTGCAGGATTACGGCGTCGTCGTCGTCGACAGCGCGTTCCTGGGCAACGTGGCGCAGCTCGGGCGCCACAAGGCCAAAGTCCTGGCGTACATCAGCCTGGGCGAGCTGAACGCGCAGCGCCCGCAATTCGAGGCAGCGCGGCAAAAGGGCCTGCTCCTGCAAGAGAATCCCACCTGGAAGGGTGCCTGGATGGTCGACATCCGCGATGAGCGCTGGCACGCGCTGGTCCTGGACGAGCTGGCGCCGCCGCTGCTGGCCCGCGGATTTGATGGCTTTTTCCTGGACACGGTCGACTCCGCGCTGAACCTGGAAGACCGCGATCCCGTGAAGTTCGCCGGAATGCGCAAAGCCGCGATCCAACTCCTGAACAAGCTGCACGCCCGCTATCCGGCCGCGCGGTTGCTGCTGAACGGCGCGCTGCCGATCGCGGGCCAGCTGCGCGGCACCGTCGACTGGGTGGCGGTGGAATCCTCCGTGACGACCTGGAATTTCGAGACGAAGACCGCGCGTTGGCGCACGCCGGACGAGAAGAGCTGGGTCAAGACGCGGCTGCAGAAGGCCCAGACGGAGAACCCGGATCTCGTCGTATTTACACTCGATTAC
>CAIXAA010000444.1 GCA_903917305.1 uncultured Myxococcales bacterium
AGGTGCGCAAGCAGATGCAGGCCGAGGCGGAGGCGCGCGAGTCGGCGCTCAAGGATCGCTACGCGGCGCGCGAGAAGGAGCTGGAGAGCGCGTTGCAGGCCGAGCAGAGCCGGCGCAAGCAGGCCGAGCAGGCGGCGCAGAAGCCGGGCAGCATGGACGACTACCTGCGCAAGCAGCAGGCGCGCATCGCGGTGCTGGAGTCGCGGGCGGAGCGCGAGCGGCAGTCGCGCGACGAGGGCGACAAGGCGGCCGAGAAGGAGCGCGATCGGGCCGAGAAGCTCGCGGCGGAGCTGGACAAGGCCAAGCGCGCGGCGCAGAAGGCCGAGGCCGACGCGCAGAAGGCCCAGGCGGCGCAGAGCGAGAAGCAGAAAGCGCAGCAGAGCGAGCTGGAAGGCCGCCTGCAGCGCCGCGAGGCGGACCTGGAGCGGGCGCGGGCGCGGGCGCAGCGCACGCCGGAGGTGGCAAGCAACGAGCCGGCGCAGGTCGGCGACATCGCGATCACCGCGGAAGGGCGGCGCAAGGGCCACATCGAGCTGCCGATCATCGGGCAGGCGGCGGATGCGCGCTACGACATCCTGAGCCGGACCGAGCAGCGCATCATGCTGCGCCTGGTCGGCGTGCGGCTGCCGGAGCGGCTGCAGCGCGCCTACGACACGCGCAACCTGCAAGGGCCAGTCGAGCGCGTCACCGCGTTTGCGCCGGAGGGCACCAAGGACGAGCTGCGGCTGGTGGTGGATCTGAGCGACCGCGCTTCGGATCGCATCACCTTGAAGGACGGCCGGCTGGTGTGGGACTTCGAGCGGGCGGACGTGAATGCTTCGGCTTCGGCGGTGGCGAGCGCGGCTCCGGTGCAGAAGTCTGGGAATTGGAACGGGGTTCGCTCTGGCGGTGCCGAGACGTCGCCGGCGCCGCAGCCGCTGGCCGCGCCCGCCGGTGAAGAGTCGACGGGCGGTGGCGCGGCGCAGGTCGGTTCAGACACGGACGGCAGCGGCGTCAACGCCAACCCGATCAAGACGCCGTGGCGCAAGGCGCGGCGCTACACCGGCAAGCGCATCAACTTGACCATCAAGGACGCGGACATCCAGCACGTGCTGACCTTCCTGGCCAAGGAAGGCAAGGTCAACATCATCGCCGGTCCGGAAGTGACGGGCGCCGTGACGTTCCACCTGGAGAACATCCCGTGGGACCTGGCGCTCGACGTCATCCTGCGGGCGCGCGGCTTGGATTATGTCCGTCAATCCGGCGTGATCCGCGTGTCGACCATCGACGCCTTGAAGAAGGAGTTCGACACCGAGGTCGATCGCCGGCAGAAGCTCGAAGAGGTCAAGCAGCTGGTCGTGCGCATCATCCCGATCAACTACGCCACGGCCGCCGACATGGTGAAGCAGGTCCAGGACATCCTGTCCAAGCCGCGCGGCACGGTGACCATCGACACGCGCACCAACTCCCTGGTGGTCAAGGACACCGAGGAGCATGTCGCCGCCGTCGAGGAGATGATCCGCAAGCTGGACGGTCAGACGCCGCAGGTGCTGATCGAGGCGCGCGTGGTGGAAGCCGCGACGAACTTCAACCGCGACGTGGGCATCCAGTGGGGCGGCAGCTTCGCGGCGTCGAGCGTGTACGGCAACGAGACCGGTCTGGCGTTCCCGTCCGTGGTCGGCGTGGCGGGCGGCGCGGACGGCGGCGGTACGGCCGGCCAGGGCGTGAAGATCTCGGTGCCGAACTATGCGGTCAACATGCCGGCGCCGACCGGTCCTGGCAGCGGCGGCGCGATTGGCCTGACGCTGGGCTCGCTTGGCGGCGCGGCGAACTTGAACCTGCGCCTGTCGGCCGCGGAGAACGAGGGCGTGGTCAAGATCGTGTCGAGTCCGAAGGTGCTGACCTTGGATCACACGACGGCGACGATCCGGCAAGGCATCTCGGTGCCGATCTCGGTGGTGAGCGCCGCCGGTGTGTCGACGCGTTTCTTCAATGCGGACCTGAAGTTGTCGGCCACGCCGCACATCACGCAGGACGGCAACATCAAGCTCTCGGTGAACATCACGAAGATGGAGCCGGACTTCTCGAACCGCGCGGCGGACGGCAACCCATCGATCAACACCCGTGAAGCGCAGACGGACCTGCTGCTTGGCGACGGCGAGACCACCGTCATCGGCGGCATCTACACGCGCTCGACCTCGACGGCGATCAAAAAAGTGCCGATTCTCGGCGACTTGCCGTTCATCGGCGTCTTGTTCCGCAGCCATTCCGACCAGGACAAGCGCACGGAACTGCTGATCTTCATCACGCCGCGCATCGTCAACCGCTCGACC
>CAIXAA010000445.1 GCA_903917305.1 uncultured Myxococcales bacterium
CGACGGCTTGCCGCATTCGCAGACCAGCCGCTTGTGCGCGGCCATCGCGGCGGCGTAGTCGACACCGTGGCGGACGGCGAGCTGACGTGCGCCGGACTCGCTGACGCCAAGCCGGGCGCCCACGGCACGCCAGAACGACTCGGCGAGAGGCACGTCTACCAGCGCCGCGCGGATCTCGGCGGGGTCGCGCTTCATCGGTAGCGCCTCGGCAGTTTGGCCAGCGTGGCGGGGTCTACGTAGCAGCGGGCGACGTTGCATTGGTCGGCGACGTAGCACGCGCTGTGCTGGCCGCTGACGCACGCCGTCATCAGCGCGGCTGCAATCCAGGTCGCGATCACAGCGTCATCCCCTCGCAGCCCGGAGCACAGTCGTCCAGGTCCGGCGCGTTGTCGCAGTCCGGCGCGTGCTGGCGGATACCGTCACAGCACAAAAACGGCTGACACGCCTCGCAGATCCCCGCGTCCGCCCGTGCGTCGCTGAGGTCGGCGCGGCATTGGCGGCAGCGCGGATGGCTGCAGGTGCAGCCGGGTCCGCCGTGGATTCCGGGTCGGCAGCCCATCACACCACCTGCCGGCGAGCGGTCTCAGCGTCCAGCCACGGCGCCAGCTCCGCAGCCTCAGCCACCGGCGCCGCAATCGCCTCCGCGTGGATCGCCGTCTCCAGCAGCAGCTGCGCCAGCGCGTCCGCCACGCGGTCGGGGTCGCGGGTGTCGTGCGGCGTGACCGCTGACAGCGTGACCGTGCCGTGAAGGTAGACCTGCCGGTGTCCGGTCGCAGGCATGTCGCCGGCGCCGGCCGTGGGCTCGCACGCGCGGATGGCGCAGCCGTTGTGCATCCGCTTCCAGTGGCGGTTTCCGTTGCCGCCTTCGGCGTCTTCGATCGTCCAGTCCATGTCATGCCTCCTAAAATGCCAGCATCATCAACGCAATCGCGGCGTACACCAGCACGCCAGCGGCCAGGGTCCAGAGCAGGTCACGCATTGGGGTTCTCCTGTGCGGCGGGGAACTCCTGCACGCGCAGATCCTCTGGCCATTCCAGCGGGTCCGCGCCGTGGCCGTCCTTCATCAGTGCGACGCGGCCGTTCAGTTCGAGTTTTCCCGTGCGGTTGCCAAAGTGCGTACCATCGGGCCACTCGCGCATCGGTCCATCGCTACGCACATCGGCGCGGCTGACCGGAGCCATGCCGAGCGTTTCCAGCGCGTCGTCGCTGTTCATCGGCGGCAGGTAATCGCGCGCGAGCGGGACCGCGCCCATCTGCTTGACGAACGGCACAGCGCCAATCGCGCGGCACCATTCGATGATCGTCCGCGCCCATGCCACGTTGAACGGTCGCGCCCGCGGTCCGCTCTCGCCGCCGACGATGACCCAATCGATCCCGCGCAGGTCCAGTTGCCCCGGCAGCGCAAGCAGCGGCTCCATCGACAGAAACCGGATGCGGGCAGGGATGCGGGAAAGCTCGAAGGCGCGGCGCTTGCGTTCGTCATCCTCAACCGTCGTCCCGATCCAGACGTTCGCGGGCGCCTGCCCTGCGAGCCACTGACGCGCAACGATCGGACCCGGGATAGCCGTTGACGCAAAGCACTCCGCAGCCGCCAACAATCGCTGGCGCCACGTTTCCGGGCGCTTGCTCAGCAACAGCCAGTCCAAGTGCGGCGTGGCGTAGATCAAGCCCAGCAGATCGGCCAGCCATTGCGCCGGAACCGCATCGTCAAGCCAGTCCGCCAAACTCGCGCAGAACACGCGGCGGCGCACGCCGTCACGCTCCGCGGCGCGGTTCCACTTGAGCGGCTGGCGCCAGTTGCTCTCGACCGTGCGGACGCGCGGTGCCCCCGGTCCCCAGCCGATGCCCTTGAACGTCACCGCGGGCGACTTCTCCGCGTAGCAGTTCGCGCAGCCGGGGCTGACTTTCGTGCACCCCATCCAGGGATTAAAAGTATGCGAACACCACGCGATTCCGGTTTTCTCTCCCATCACAGCACCTCGCGCGCAGCATCGGCCACGCTGGCAGCCGCAAGCATCTCAGCCATCCGCGCCGCCAGGAAATCCACCGCCAGCATCCGCGACGTGCGGAACGACTCGGGACCGTCCGCGATCCGCTTGCGCAACTCGGCCTCGGTGCCACGAAAGCAGCCGCACTGATAGTAGGTTTCGGCGGCGCGCGCTTCGCGGGTGTCGGTTTTCTCCAGCGCGGGC
>CAIXAA010000446.1 GCA_903917305.1 uncultured Myxococcales bacterium
GGAGCCGGAGCCGGAGCCGGTGCCGGAGCGGGAGCCGGAGCCGGCGCGGGAGCCGGAGCCGGAGCGGGAGCCGGTGCCGGAGCCGGCGCAGCAACCTGCGACTGCACGCCGCTCAGCAGCTGGTACGTGCCCCAATGGTGCACTGCAACGCCTTGCATGCCCGCGGAAGCCTTGAAGTACGTCGTGACGGCCAGCAACGCGGCGTCCATCGTGGCGGCGCCTTCTTCACAGAAGCTGAGCGTCGTCGGCGACAGGCCGCACGTGGTCTCGACGCCGAGCACGACGCCGCGGCCGTGGGCGGTGGCGTAGGCGATCTCGGTGGCTGCGCTCGACTCGATGGCGCTGGCGGTGTCGCGGAAGTCGAACATGGCGATGCGGTCGGCGCGGTCCTGGACGAACTGGTTGAACGTCTTGGTGACGCCGCCGCGCGTGATCGAGAAGCTGTCGTACCAGAACGGGACATCGACGGTCAGGCGCAGACCGGCGTTGTGGACGATCGGCCCGAGCGCGTCGAGCAAGTCCAGGTATTGATTGGCAACGCCGGCGCGGTTCGTGGTCCAGTCGGGCAGCAGGTACGGGCGGACATCGAAGTGCAGACCGACGGGACGGTTGGTCCCGAGGCTGGCGATGGCCGCGACCGCGGTCTTGGTCTGGGCGAGCGCGTCAGCCTGGTTCGCGGTCAGCGCCCAATTGGGGTTGCTGAACAGGAGGTCGACCTGCATGCAAGCCTTGGTGGCGGCGTCGCTGGCGAAGGAGCCGAGGTCCGCGATGTTCGTCGTGGTCAGCGGTCCGGCGGCCAGGAAGACCTCGCGCACGCCGTGGGCGAGGGCGAAGTTTAGAAACACTGTGCGATCCGTGGGGTTGGTCGCAATCGACGAGGTCCAGGACCAGACGCCGCGCGCCGGCGAGCCGTCCGCAGGCAGAGGCAGCGTGCAGGTCGCGGGTGCAACGGTCAGGGCCGAGCCGGTCGCGCCGAAGGACGCATCCGCCTTGTCGGCGCTTTGGCAGCCGCTGGCGAATGCGAGCGCAAGGACCAGGGCTGCGAGGCCGCGGACCGTCTTGAAGTAGCGTGTGTTCATCGAGCCTCCTGTCGCACCAAGGAACGCGGCGACGCGAGGAGACATCGCAAGGCGCGTGCCAGGACCGCGGCGTGCGCCACAGGCGCTTCTGGTTCCCGTTCCTGGCAAGCAATGGGAAGCATGTCGTTTTCGCCAACCGTGGACGCAGGGTTTGGATTGGTGTGCGAGCTTCGCGCTGGTTCGGCAAACTCCTCTGAACTCTTCGACGCTTGTGCCACGAGGTCCGGCAGGTTCGGGATGCCGGGCCCTGCACTGCACAACCTGCTGTCCGAGCGCCTTGCCGGCGCGCAACTTTCCGGCCAGGCTGTGCCAGAATGAGACAGTCCGCGAAGGTGTGTGCAGAGCCTGCCCCACCAAGGCTCACGCGCACCTTGCCGGAGTGGCGCGCGCCGCCTAACCTCTGTGCCTGGCCTGCCCGCCTGCCCTACCCACGAGCGTTTGATGACCGACCAACCCGTACGCCTGTCCAAACTCCTGTCCGAACGCGGCTTCTGCTCTCGGCGCGAGGCGGACGTCTTCATCCCCCAAGGCCTCGTGCGCGTGGACGGCGTGGTCGTCGACCAGCTCGGCGCCAAAGTCCTGCCGTCGCAGGAGATCACCCTGGATGGCCGGGCCCAGCAGGAGCAGGACGGGCGCGTCACGATTTTGCTGAACAAACCCGTAGGCTTTGTCTCGACACAGCCGGAGAAGGGCTACCGCGAGGCGCTCGA
>CAIXAA010000447.1 GCA_903917305.1 uncultured Myxococcales bacterium
AATGCCCTGGCCGAGACGCTGGAGATCGCGGCCAAGGATCTCGCCGCCGCGCTGCAAGTCGCCGTGGCGCAAGGCCGAGCGGTGCGCCTGACCGAGGAGCTGTACGTCGACGACGCCGCCGTGCAGGCCGCCGTCGACCAGGTGCTGGCGGTGTTCAGCGATGCGGAGAGCTTCTCGACGGGCGCGCTCAAGGACCTGCTCGGCCTGACGCGCAAACACCTGATTCCATTCGCGGAGTACCTGGACGCCGCGCGCGTCACCGTGCGCGACCCGAGCGGCAACCGGCGCGTGCGCGACAAGGCGCGGCAGGCGTGGCTGGCACAGCAGAACACTTGAGATCTAGCGGGATTTGCTCTTCTGCAGAGGCTTGTCCTGCGCGGTCTCCATCACCGGCGGATCCGGGTCGGCCTCGATCGGCTCGCTGCCCACGCCCGGCACCGGCACCCAGGTGTCCCACTTGCCGCCCACCCGCATCCGCATGCGATTCGGAACAAACCCGCGGTGTTCCAGCTGCTGAACGAAGCGCGTCAGCAGCGTGTCGAAGTCCGGCGCCTCGCGGATGATGAACTGGATGATGAGGTGGAACGGATCGGAGCACTGCGTTTCGGCAAACAGCTTCTTGCGCTTGCGCTCTTCCTTCTCGAAGACCGTGACCTGGAAGGTGAGGTCGCGCCCCAGCTTGCTGGCTTCGAGTTGGAATCTCGAGTGTTCCGTGATCACGAGGCCCCCGGGTGGCGCTGCGCCCCTGGCGCGGAGATGGCCGCCGCATTGTTGGTACCGCGGCAACAGCGTGTCAATGGGGCGTCTGCGCCCACCTGCGCGGATTGACAGGCTGAGCCGGCGCGCCTAGCATGCAGCCCCCTTGTCGGAGGCCGCGTCCCGTGCCGCTCTTGCTGAAAATCGCTGACATTCCAAGCACACCGGTGGTCATTCAGACCCGGTTGGCGACGGCGTGGTGCGGCGAACGGCTGGGCCCGGTGTACCGCGCGGCGGAGACGACGTTGCCCGTCTCGGTGCGCGCGGTGCAGGTCGCGGGCGTGATCGACGTCAAGGCCGAGGTGGCCGGCCGCTTCGCCTTCGACTGCAGCCGCTGCGCTGAACCTGCCGAATTGACAGTGGAAACCGGATTCGAGCACCACTTCGTCGCGCCCGGCCAGTTGGATGCCGGCGGCGAGGGCTTCGCCGACTTCGACGCCGATCCGGACGTCAGCGAGCACGACGGCGTGCACGTCGACATCGAAGAATTGTGCATTGAATACACCCTGCTCGCCCTGCCGAACGTGCCCGTGTGCAGCGAAGACTGCCGCGGCCTGTGCCCGACGTGCGGCGCCAACCGCAACCGAGAGACGTGCGCCTGCGACAAGACAGCAGACGCGGCCTCGCCATGGTCCGCCCTGGCGAGCGTCAAGCTCGACCCGAAATCGTGAATTTGCAAGGAGAAAGCCATGGCAGTCCCAAAGAAGCGCATGTCCAATTCGAAGACCGACAAGCGCCGCGCCAACCACGACATCCTGACCCTGCCGACGATCTCGAGCTGCCCGTCCTGCGGCAACCCCGTGCGCCCGCACCACGTGTGCGGCCAGTGCGGCAAGTACCGCGGTCGTGAAGTGCTCAAGGACATTACGGGTTCCACGGAAGCGGGCGGCGAAGCGTAGCCGAGGATGGCCATGCCCCGCAGCCTCCTCTGCGCCACGCTGGTCTTGATCCTAGCGGCTTGCGCCAGTGATCCCGCGCCTTTGCAGAAGACGGCGCCGACCACGACGGTCCCCGCGGGTGCCGTGCTGACCGGCCCGCTGACGGCCCGCGTCAAGAACCGCGCGGTGATCCTGCAGTGGGAAGAGGACGAATACCAGTACCACTGCCTGACGCTGACGCAGGACAGGCCGGGCAAGACCAAGCCGGCGGAACTGGTGATCTGTCCGAATGATTCGGGGCGCACGACCATCACGATCGGCGATACGCCGGGCCAGGATGGCGTCGACTATGCCTGGACGTCGATGAACGACTTCGGGGTGGGCCCGGCGACCTGGCAGCTGCGTGGCGGCGGCGCGTACGGCAAGGGCAACCAGAACGACGTCGCCAAAGGCACCCTCAAGCTGGGGCCGCACTTCGACGGCGCCTGCCAGTCCCAGGACGTTGAAGTCACCGGCCTTTTCGAGTGGCAGGACAAGGCGCCGGTCACGCTCGATCTCGCGTTCAAGCTGGGCACGGCGGCGCGGGGCGAGATCGACATCACGACGCCGGAGATCTGGGTCGATCAGATCACGGCCAAGGGCAGCACGTCGGCCGGCGGCACCCTGAGCCTGAGCTACACCTTCGACACCGCCGGCATGTACACGATCGAGCTGAACAACCCGGGCGGCGGCGCGATCCTGAACTGCGCGGTCTACGTCGGCGCGGCGATTCCGCTGATTCCGGTCGAAGTGAGCGGCGGCAAGGGCCTGACCGATGCGCCGACGCCGGAGATGCTCACGACGATGCGCGGGCAGCTGCTGGACCTCCTCAATGCGGCGCGCGCCACGGTGGGCGACAAGCCGCTGGTGCTGGATGACAAGCTGAACGAAATTGCGCAGTACCATTCGGATGACATGGGCAAGCGCGACTACTTCGCGCACCAGGATCCGGACGGGCTGGGGCCGGGCGAACGCGCGACCAAGTTCGGCTTCTCGGGGCCGATCGGCGAGAACATCGCGTCCGACCTGAGCGTTGCCGGCGCCAACAACGGGCTGTACTGGAGCGCCGGCCATCGCTCCAACATGCTGGCCAAGGACTGGGGCCGCGTCGGACTGGGCTTCGCCAAGGCCGCTGGTGCCAGCAACAACATCTTGGTCACCGAGAACTTTTCGACGCCGGGCAACTAGCCAAGGCCCGCTTGCGGTAGGGAATCCATGCGCATCGCCCTCGCCTCCGACCACGCCGCCGTCGACCTGCGGCTGGCTGTCGCCGAACACCTGCTCGCCAAAGGCCATGTCGTCGAGGATCTCGGCTGCGATTCCGACCAACGTGTCGATTTCCCGGACTATGCCGCCGCCGCTGCCGGCGCGATCATCGCCGGCGGCTGCGACTGCGGGATCCTGTTGTGCGGCAGCGGCATCGGCATGAGCATCGCTGCCAACAAATTCGCGGGCATCCGCGCGGCGCTCGTGCACGACGTGACGACGGCGCGCCTGGCCATGGAGCACAACAACGCGAACATCCTGTGCCTCGGTGCGCGCACGACCGGGCCGCTCATCGCGCTCGAGTGCGTGGACGCCTGGCTGGGAGCGACGTTCGAGACGCGCCACCAACATCGTCTTGATCTGATTACGAAACTCGAGGATTGAAGCCGCACCATGCGTTGTCCCAAGTGCGCCGACCTCTCTGACAAGGTCGTGGACTCGCGGCTGATGCCGCATGGCGACGCGATCCGCCGGCGGCGCGCTTGCGAGGCGTGTGGGCACCGCTACACGACCTACGAACGCGTCGAAGCCTCGCCGGTGCTGGTGGTGAAGAAGAACGGGCAGCGCGAGGAGTTCCAGCGCGACAAGCTGCTGGGCGGGCTGCGCAAGGCGCTGCACCGGCGGCCGGTCTCGGCGCAGGCTTGCGATGAGTTCGTGCGCAACGTGGAGCAGAAGCTCTCCGAGTCCGGCGCGCGCGAGGTGTCCACAGCGGAGCTCGGCAGCTTCGTGATGGAGTTCCTGCGCCGCGAGGATCACATCGCGTACATCCGCTATGCCAGTGTCTACAAGGACATCCACGACATCGCCGATCTCCTCGACGAAGTGCGCCAGCTCGCGGCGGAGCACCCCGAAGGCGGCAAGCGATGAGCACGAGCGACGATTCCCGCTGGATGCGCCGGGCCATCGAGGTCGGCGCGCATGGCGGCAAGGCGGTGCGGCCCAACCCGCGGGTGGGCTGCGTGCTGGTGCGCGGTGGCGAAGAGATCGCTTCTGGTTATCATGACATGTGCGGCGGGCCGCATGCGGAGGCGATCGCCGTGGAGATCGCCGGCGAGGCGGCGCGGGGCGCGACGGCCTACGTGACGCTGGAGCCCTGCAATCACTGGGGAAGGACGCCGCCCTGCGCTGGCGCGCTGATCCAGGCCGGTGTGGCGCGCGTCGTGATCGGCGTGGTGGATCCGCACGCGCTGGCGAGCGGCGGCGCGGCGGCCTTGAGGGTGGCCGGCGTCGAGGTCGAGCTGGGCGTAGAAGCGCAAGCGGCGCGCGAGCTTGCCGAAGTCTTCCTGACGATGACCCTCGAGAACCGCGCGTTCGTGCAGTGCAAGCTGGCGTCGAGCCTGGATGGCCGCACCGCGGCGGCGGATGGCACCTCGCGCTGGCTCACGAGCCCGGAAGCGCGGCAGCTGGTGCACCGCTGGCGCGCGCAGGCCGATGCCGTGCTGGTCGGCAGCGGGACCGCCGTGACGGACGATCCGCGGCTCGATGTCCGCGATCTGCCGGAGCTTCATGCTCTCGGGCTGCCGCTGCGCATCGTGCTCGACCGCCGGCTGCGCCTGCCCGCGGCGAGCCATCTGGCCGACACGACGCAACAACCCACGCTCGTGGTGTGCGACGACCCCGAAGCGGCGATGGGTCCGGCGGCGGACGCTCTGCGGCGCCGGGGCGTGGAAATCTCCTGCATTCCCGCGCAGAACGACGCGTCCTGGCTGCGAGCGGTGCTGCGCAGCCTCAAGGAGCGCGGCCTGTGCCACGTGCTGTGCGAGGGCGGCGCGACGCTGGCCGGTTCGCTGGTGCGCGAGGGCCTGTGCGATCGGCTCGACGTCCTGTTGGCGCCCAAGCTGCTCGGCGGCGGTTGGCCGCTGCTGGGCGACATCGGCGTGGCGACGCTGGGCGATGCGCCGCACTACCGCTTCGCTGCGCCGCAGGCGGTCGGGGCGGACGTGTGGCTGACGGCGCGCCCGCTGCGCGAAAAGCTGTAAGGAGTCCAGATGTTCACCGGATTGATCGAGGCCATGGGAACGCTCACGGCCTGGCAGCCCCAAGGCGGCGGCGCGCGCATGGTGCTGCGCGCCCAGTGGCCCGAGGGCGAGGCGGCCCAGGTGAACATCGGCGATAGCGTCGCCTGCAACGGCGCTTGCCTGACGGTTGTGTCGGTCGTGGCGCAGGACGCGGCGCTCCAGCTCGGCTTCGATCTGTCGCACGAGACGTTGGCGCTGACGGGTTTCGCGGACTTGCAGCCGGGCGACCCCGTGAACCTGGAGCGCGCGCTGCGCCTGGGCGATCGGCTCGGCGGGCACCTGGTGACCGGCCATGTCGATGGCCTGGGGCACCTCGCGCAGAAGATCGACCGGGGCGATGCCTGGGATTTGCTTTACAAAGTGCCGGCGAGCCTGGAGCCGGAGATCGTCCACAAGGGCAGCCTCGCCATCGACGGCGTCTCGCTGACCGTCAATGGCACGCCGCCGGGCCATGTCGCCGTGACCATCATCCCGCACACGGCGACACACACGCAGCTGCTGTGGGGCGAGGTCGGCAAGCGCGTGCACCTCGAGACCGACCTGCTGGCCAAGCACGTGCGGCGCCTGCTCGAATGCGCTGCCAGCGCCACGCCTTCCGAGGGCGTGACGTTGCAGCTGCTGGGCCGTGCCGGCTTCCTTGGCAATCGCGACGTTTGACAGCGAGCAAGCAGCGAAAAGTTCGACCGGTCCTCCTCCCTGGGCTATCGTGCACACGGTCCAAACCAGGCGCGTGGGAGGAAGGTGCCGCATTTGAACGCCCATCGCTTCCAGCGTGCGGGACGCCTTGCCAGCACAACTGCGCCAGGGCTGGAGCACAAGTGTGAAACTTGGTATGGTCCAGCCATGTGCACAGCCATCAGGAGCCGATGAAGATGCGTTGCGCGGTTCTGAGCGCATGGCTGTGCGGCCTGTGGGCGTTGCCGGCGCTCGCTCAGACGCTGCCCGTTGCGCTGCCGGGTCCGGTCACGGCTTCGGCGGCCCCCGCGCGCGTGGACGAGGGTGCCACGCCGCACGCCGAGAGGCCGATTGCCTCGGTGCGCATCGCGATACGTGAAGGCCACTTCGAAGCGGCGCTGGTCTCCGTCGACGCCCTGCTCGCCCGCGTGCCCCACGACGACGAGCTGCGCACCACCCGGTCGCGCCTGCTCTACTGGCTCGGTCGCTACGCCGAAGCCGACAACGAGCTCAAGCCGCTGCGCACGCGCCATCCGGCCGACCAGGAGATGCTGGAGCTGGACGGGCAAATCCATTTGGCGCAGAACCATTTGGAGCGCGCGCTCCAGCTGTTTCGCGCCCTGGAGGCGGCGGGCGATACGCGCACGGCGACGCACCAGCGCGTCATCGACCTGGAATTGCAGCTAGACAAGGCGGAGGACGTCGTGCAGTCGCTGCGGCTGGGCGGCACGCTGACCGAGGAGCAGCGCCTCAAGCTGGCGCTGATCCAGCACCCGATCTACCTGGACGCGATCGGCCTGACGACGCTGCACTCCGGCGCCGTCTGGAAGCACTTCGAGGCGACCGGCGGCTACCGCATCTCGCCGCGCCTCACGGTGCTGGGCGGCGGGATCTACGAGATGCGCCTTGCGGAATCGGCCTACGCCGGCAAGCTCGAGGCCTACGCCAGCGCCGGGCCGGTGTCCGGGATGTTGTACTTCTCCGGCTCCCCTTCCGCAACATTTCTCGCCACCTACGACGTCCGCGGCGAAGTCGGCGTCGCGCTCGCGCCCTGGCTCGGCGTGAACCTGTACGGCCGCTACGCGCACTACGTCCCCGTCGATCTCGGCATGTTCGGCCCCAGCTTCTCGGTCACCAAGGGCGCGTGGACATTGACGCCCGGCTACCTTGGCTCGATCGCGCGGCCCGGCAACCCAATCAACCACACGGGATTCTTCAAGATTCGCTGGCAGCCCACCGCGCCTAGCGCCCTGCTGCTCTGGACCTACGTCGGCCAGGATCCTGCATTTACCGAACGATTCCAGCCAACTGTGACCGCAGCGTACGGCTTGACCGTCCTCTTCGGCGTGGATCACTGGTGGAATGGGCGGTTCGGCACGCGGGTCTCGATCTCGCACACCCAACCGTTCGCAAATACGGATCCCTACACCGAGTTCGCGCTCGTCTTGAGGGGGCGCTTGTGAACCTGGAACAACTTTCCTTCTCCGAGCTGGTGATCCTGCTGTTCGTGGCCTTGGAGTTGCTCATCGTCGCTGTCGCGCTCGGCGCCATGGTCGTCGTGCGTAACCGCGCGATTCGTCGCGAGTCTGCCTTCGACGCCGTGAAGCGCGTGCTCGGCGACCTGACCTCGCGCATGGGCCGCGGCGCCGATCCCGCGCTGCGCTCGCGGGCGCTGACGGTGCTGGCGACGCTGACCAAGGACCACGCGCGCCGCTTGCTGACGGAAATGGCGGAGTATGCCGGTGTCGGCCGCGCGCAGGTCTTCGAGGAGCTCTACGCGGCCGCAGGCCTCGCTTCGGAAGCGCGTGCCAATGCTGCAGCTCTGCCGTGGGAGCGCCTGCGCGTCATCCGCGAAGCGCGTGCCCTTTCCGATCCAGCCCGGCTCTTGTCGGCCCTGGTGCGCGACGAGGCACCCGATGTGCGCCTGGGCGCGTTCGAAGCCCTGTGCGCATTGGGCCGCGCCGATGAAGCGTTGATCGCGCTGTCCGCCATTGCGGGCGACGGCC
>CAIXAA010000448.1 GCA_903917305.1 uncultured Myxococcales bacterium
CGGGACGAAGACCGTCGCCGACACGGCAAACGCCTGATCGACCGGGCCGATCGCCCACGCGCGGCTGACATTCGTCAAGCCTGACACCGTGGTCGCAGTCACCGGCGCCGCGATGGTGACGGTGACGTCGCCGCGGAAGGCGTTGGCTGGAATGACCAGCTCGAAGCCGTCCGTTGCCACGATGTCGGCACCGGCGGTTCCGACGACAACGCTGATGGGATAGCTGTAGGACATGGATCCTCCCTCCTTGTCTTGTTCACGCCTCAGTGCGTCTGAGGCGATTCGCGCGCAGCGTCAGTTGGTAGGCCTGCTCGAAATCCTGGCGCGCCGAGGCAACCGCCGCGAGGATCTCCAAACAGTTCACCTGTGTCCGGAACCACTTGGGCGGGTCACTGTCCAGCGCCAAGGCCTTGTTCGCGTTCGCCGCCGCCCCGTCGAGATCGCCCAAGGCCAGGCTCGTTTGACCCAGCGTGCAGTACGCGACCGCGACGGAATGCGCGAGGCCGCAGCGCTCTGCTTCGCGCAGCGCCCTTTGGGTCACCGGGACCGCGTCCTGCGGCCGTCCCATCTGCACGTACAAGTCTCCGATGTTGTTGCAGCTTGCTACGATGCCGCGGATGTCGCCGAGCTCCTCGCGGATGTGCAGTGCATCCAGGTGCATCTTCTCGGCGGCATCGAACTGCCCGATGTAGTGGTACGCCGTCGCGGCATTGGCCATGACCGCTGCCTCGCCGCGCCGGTGACCGATGGCCCGCAGCGGTGCGAGGGCATCCAAGTAGAAGTGCACACTCTCGCTGTACGCCCGGCGGCCATCGCACAGCGACCCCATGACGTACAGGAACCGAGCCTGCAAAAAGGGATCGCCGGCGCGGGCGAGCCCGGCTTGCGCCGACCGCAGCAGCCGGTCGGCCCTCTCGAAGTCGCACGTCAACACGGCGACCATGGCCTGCTCGATGCGCGCTTCCAAGGCGCCCCGGTGATCGCCCGCCGTGAGCAGCGATTGCTCGGCCGCTTCGAATTCCAGGCAAGCCTCTGCGTAGCGCGTGACATTGCGCAGGATCACGGCCCGCAACGTGTGGATTCTGCCGCGTAGCCCGGGCGAGTCGGACGTGGCGCCCAAGGCGTGCTCAAGGTGTTCCAGCGCCTCCGCATTCTCGGAGCGCGCCTCCGACACGGCTGCCAGACCGATGTGGGCACGCAGCTTGGAGTCTTCTGGGACGCCCAGAGCCTCGCCGACCAACGCAGGGCCCATGGCCGCGAGCTCGGTGAAGCGCGCCTCCGCCTCGTCGTACTGCGCAAGGGCAAGCAACGCTTCGCCGCGGTGGCGCAGCAGCCAGGCGAGATCCGCCATCGTCAGCAGGCCGGCCGGCTCGCCGAAGCGCTCCGCCTCGTCGAGCAGGCGGTTGGTGCCGTGGTTGTCGAGCAGCTGCGCGCTGGCCGCGACGCCGCGCCGCGTGGCCTGCCACGCCTCCATCAGCTCGCCACAGCGCCACAGGTGCGGCACGTAGGCCGGCGCCGGCATGCCTCGCTCGCGCAGCACGGCGGCGACGGCGCGGTGCGCAGCTGCAGCGGAATCGGCGAAGCGTGCCAGCACGACATCGGCGACCGCGCCATGCCGCAGCTTGATTTCGTCCCGCTCGCCCTGCGCCGAGCGCGCGATCAGGCCGGCAGCCGACGCCAGCGCAACGCTCTGGGCAAAGGCCGGACGCGGCGGGTTCTGCTCCAGCAGCGCCAGGAACATCTCGCGCACCTGCGCGAGCGGCTGCGGCCCGCCGACCACGGCCAGCACGTGCAGCAAAGCCTGGAGGTGCCTGCGGTGCCGCTGGTGGCGCCGCAGGAAGGCGTCCAGTTCCTCGGCGACCGTCGTGCGCAGCCGATCGACGAGCGTGCGGTCGGAGCGCAGGGGCACCACCGCGCGCCAGCAGCCGTCGCGCACCTGCACGCGGCCATCGGCGACGTAGCCCATCAGCGCCGTCTCGAGAAAGAGCGGATTGCCATCGGCCAGTTGCGTCAGGTGCTGCGTCAGCCCGTCATCGAAGCGTCCCGACTGCGCCAGCCAGGCCACGCACGCACCCTCCGGCAGCGGCGTCAGCGAGATCTGGCGCAGGCTGACATCCCCTTGCGCCTCCGCATGTTGCAGGCTGCGATCCAGGAGCGGCAGCGCCAGCGAATCGCCCGCCTCGCGCAGCATGGCGCACAGCAGGATCGGCGCTCCCGTCTGGCGAATCACCGTCACCAGCGTCGCCAGCCACTCCAGCGTCATCGGGTCGGCCGCGTGGACGTCGTCGGCCAGCAGCACCAGGGGCTGGCGCGCCGCCTCTCGCAGAAAAGGCTTCAGGATTGCGGCAAACAGCGCCGCGCGGCGCACCTGCTTGTCGCCTCCCGCCGGCTCCGCCAGGTGGCCATCCGGACGCAAGAAGCGCAGCAACTCCTCCGCCTGGTAGCGCTCCGCCGGGTCCGCGCCCGCGATCGACGCCCACACGGTCGCTTCGCAGCTGCGCGCATCCGCGTGCTGCAGACCGAGCAGATCCTCCACCAAATCGCGCACCGCGGGCATCGCCGTCCCGTGCGGCCGCGCAAAAGTGCGATGCAGGACGCGCGCGCCGGTCCTCTCCCGCGCTTGCTCGGCCAGCCACGTGGCCAGGTGCGTCTTGCCGATGCCTTCCGGCCCGCGCAGCACGACGATGCCGCCGCCATGCTCCCGCGCCATGCGATCGAGGAGCTCCACGAGCTGGGCCTGTTCCGCTTCGCGGCCGAAGATCTGGCGCGACAACTCCAGGTCGCCGGCGCTGGTCGGCGCCAGCTCCCCGAGCGGCGCGAACTGCAGACCCGTCACGCCGCTCAACTCCACCGCGTTCGCCTTGCCGGCGATGCCCAGCAGCGTCGCCGCCACCTGGGCGTCCGCCTGCGGCCTCTTGCCGGGCTGCTTCTCCAACAGCGCCGCCACCAGCTCGCGAAACGCCGTTGGCACGGGGTCGCCGTCGATCTCCTTGGGCAGCGCAGGGGCTGGCGTGAACTGATGCTGGCGCACGACGTCCTGCACCGTCCCGGAAAACGGCGCATGTCCCGTGACGAGCTGGTACAGCAGGCAACCGACGGCGTAGCGATCGCTGGCCGCCGTCGCGGGCTTGCCTGCACAGACTTCCGGACTCATGAACGCTGGCGTCCCCAGGATCGGCAACGGACTGGCGTGGTTGCCCGGCTCCTTGGTCGCCACCCAGGCCAGCCCGAAGTCGATCAGCTTGGCCGCGCAAAACCGCTCGCCGGAGCGAACGACGACGATGTTCGAAGGCTTGATGTCGCGGTGAACGATGCCCCGCGAATGCGCCGCCGCCAGGCCCTCGACGACCTGCACGCCGACCCAGGCCGCCGCGGGAACGGACAGCTTCTCGACCTGTTCCAGCGTGGTGGCGAGATCCTCGCCGTCCAGCAGTTCAAACGCGATGTAGAGGCGCCCATCCGCCGTGCGCCCGTGATCGACGACCGAGACGACGTTCGGGTGCCGGCTTGCGCCGGTCGTCAGCACCTCGCGCAGGTACGTCGCTTCGGCCTGGGCCTGGTTCGGGCCGGAAAACAAGGGGAACTTCACGGCCGTGAGGCGGCCGGAGACCTCATCCCGCGCCTTCCATACCACGCCCATGCCGCCGCGCCCGGTCACGGACTGCAGGCGGTGACGGCCGCCGATCAGCTCGCCGGATGCGCTCATCGTCGGTTCCCTGGCCTGGGCAGGCACGGCGCCGCCGGATCGGCGCGAGCCGGGCGGGCCGACGAGCGTCGTCGCGGTCTCCAAGCCGCGCAGTCTGCGCAGGGAGTGGCCGCCGGAGCTCTTGGGACGTGATGCGTCGCGCATCGGGCAGGCCTTGGGTAGCGCTCAGAAAACCACGGTAGGCGGCAGGGGCTGCGTTGCCCCTGCGTCGTCAATTAGCAGGAACCATGCCACAACCGGACGACCTTGAGAGACTTCGAAGTTGCCTAAGTGAAACAAAGGGCTTCGTCGACGGTTCAACACGGACCGTCGTCGCGAAAGTGTCCCGTAATGGGAATTCTGGGACAGTAACGGGACTCGACCGGGACACTTGCGCGACACTTCGCCTGTCA
>CAIXAA010000449.1 GCA_903917305.1 uncultured Myxococcales bacterium
TGCCCTCGTGCCGCTGGCGCTGGCCAAGCCGATGCTACCGCTGCCCGGCGGCGGCGTCGGGCTCGAAGACGCGCAGGGCCAGGTGGCGCTGGTGCTGGTGCTGGACGACAGCATGTCGACGATGGCGCTCGGCCGCGGCGAGCCGCTGTTCGAGAAGGCGCGGTTGCGTGCGCTGTCGCTCATCGAGCGGCTGCCGACCGGGTCGAAAGTCGCCGTGGTGGCATCGGGTTATCCGGCGCGGATGCTGGTGCGGCAGGCGACGACGGATCGCGGCGCGGTGCTGGACGCCGTGCGCCGGCTGGAGCATCACCCGCGGCGCGACGACGCGGCGCGCGCGCTGGCGCTGGCCGACGCGCTGCTGGCGGGCGCCGGGCTGGAGGATCGCCGCGTGCTGGTCATGACCGACCTGCAGGCGAGCGGCTGGCGCGGCGTGACGGCGCCGTGGGCGGGCCGCGACAAGGAGAGCCCGATCCAGCTGCGCATCGACCGACTGGAGGCGCAAACCACCGATAACACTGCAATTGTCGACGCGGTGGCGACGCCGGCGGCGGAACGCGGGCCCAACCAGGTGCGCATCGAGGTCGCGATCAGCCACCACGGCAAGAAGGCGTTTCGCGACTACCTGACGCTGCGGGCGGGCGATCGCGAGATCAAGAGCCTCGTGAACCTGCAGCCCGGGGAGACGCTGCGGCGCAGCTACGTCCTGCCGGGGACGGCGCCGTTCTGCGAAATCCTGTTGCCAGACGACGGCTTGGCACCGGACAACCGGCGGCTGCTGCGGCTCGATGGCGGCGCGGCGGTGCGGGTGGCGCTGGTCAACGGCGCGCCGCGGCCGGTGTCGCGCGAAGACGAAGTGTTCTTCGCGGCGCGGGCGCTGGAGATGGGCAGCGCGCGCGCCGGCGAGATGACGGTCGATGTGCTGCAACTGCCCGGCCTGACTCCGGCTTCGCTCAAGGACTACGACGTCATCGTGCTGGCCAACGTGGGCGAGCTGCCGGCGCCGCTGGTCGCGGGCTTGATCCAGGCGGTGCAGGCAGGCAAGGGGCTGCTGGTCACGGTCGGCGACAACCTGCCGGAAGACCTGGCGTCGTTCCTGCCGGGGCTGCTGCCGGCGCCGCTGTTCGGCCAACGTGGCGCGACGCGCGACACCGGCACGGCCAAGCCCGCGGGCGGGGCGATCCAGGCCCTGCGCATCGCGGACCCGGACCCGGCCAGTGCGGCGGCGCCGCCGATCGTCCAGCGCCTGCGGCAACAGCTGGCGGGCGTGCTGGGCGAAGGCCTGGCGGCGACGGCGGTCTACCGCTATGCCCTGCTGGCGCCGTCGGCGCAGGTGTCGGCGCAGACCGTGCTGCGCTATTCGGACGGCGCGCCGGCGCTGGTGACCGCGCCGCTGGGCCGCGGCGTGGTGGCCGTGCTGACGACGACGCTGGACCGCGACTGGACGGACCTGCCGCTGCAGCCGGGCTACCTGCCGATGCTGCACGATCTGGCGGTGGCGCTGGCGGGCGAGCGCGGGCTGGAGCGGCGCAGTGCCATCGAGATCGGCGATGTGGCGGTGCTGTCGCGCGACGAGCGGGCGGATCAGCTCGAAGTGCAGCTGGAGGGCGGCGGCGCGGCCGCGCGCGTCGTGCTGCAGGCGGCGGCGCAGCGCGGCCGGGGCTGGCAGGTCGCCGGGCTACTGGAGCCGGGCCGCTACGTCGCGACCGAACTGCACGGCGGTACGCCCATCACGTCGCGCAGCATCATTGCGGTGCCGCCGACTTCGGAGAGTGATCTCGCGGTGTTGACGACTGGGCCGTTGGTGCAGCAAGGCAAGCCGGGCCATGGCGGCGGCCACCAGACGCCCAAGGCGCCGGGCTGGACGGCCATGCTGCTGTTGCTGTTCAGCCTGCTGATCCTGGAGGGGGTGATCCTCGCGCGCGGCCATTGGCGGCGGCGCGCGCCCGGACACGGTTAGCCAGCGATTCAAGGAGGTTCGATGCCTGTTGTCGAGCAAGTGCGCGGACCTTGTGTGGAAGCGCGCCACCCCTTTTCGGCCGTGCGCGTGCAGGCCGGCCGCGTGGACACGTGGCTCGGCGCGCCGGTGTCGTCGACGTGGCGCTCCGCGGCCAAGCCGTTCCAGCTGGCTTGCGCGTTGGAATTGCTGGGCGATCCGGACCTGGACGAGACCGAGCTGGCGGTCGGCGCCGCCTCGCACAGCGGCGAACCGGTCCACGTCGATCTGGTGCGCAGCCTGCTGCAGCGCTTCGGCGTCCAGGAGAGCGACCTGCGCTGCGCCGCGCATCCGCCCGCGCACGAGCCCAGCGCCTGGGCGATCCTGCGCGCGGGCGGCACATTCACGGACATCCACAACAATTGCAGCGGCAAGCACACGTTCATGCTGGCCGCGTGCCGCAAGCAGGGCTGGTCGCTGGACTACCTGCGGCCGGATCACCCGCTGCAGCAGCACATCCGCCACCGCATTGCCGTGTGGTGCGGCCGCATTCCGGATGCGGCGACGGACGGCTGCGGTGCCCCGACCTTCGGCCTGCCGATCGACGCGTTCGCGGAAGCCTGGTGCCGGCTCGCCGAGGCGATGGCGGCCGTGAAGGACGGCACGGCGCAACGGGATCAGCCGCGCCTGGGCCAGATCGGCCGCGCGATGATGCACCGCCCGGATCTGACGTCGGGCACCGGCCGCCTGGACCTGCACATCCTGCAGGGCGCCCGCGAGCCGATGGCGGTCAAGGTCGGCGCCATGGGCTTGTTCTGCATGGCTTTCCCCGAGCGGGGCTGCGGCGTCACCGTCAAGGTGCACAGCGGCGCCAGCGAGGCGCTCGGGCCGGCCGTGGCCGAAGCGCTCGAGCAGCTGGTGCCGGATGCCTGGCAGCAGCCGGAAGACTGGCCGTGGCACACGCTGCGCAACGTCGCCGGGCGCGAAGTCGGCGAGCTGCGCGTGACAGACCTATAGACATTCCTGGCTTTTCGAGGTGTGCACCATGAAACCGACCGTCCTGCCGCGCAACCCGCACTTCTCCTCCGGCCCGTGCGCCAAGCGCCCCGGCTGGAGCCTCGACGCGCTGAGCGGCGCCGTGCTCGGCCGCTCGCACCGCTCCAAGCCGGGCAAGGCGCGCCTGCAGGAGGTCATCGAGCGTTCGCGCAAAATCCTCGGCATTCCAGCTGACTACCGCATCGCCGTCGTGGCCGGCTCCGACACGGGCGCGGTCGAAATGGCGCTGTGGAGCCTGCTCGGCGCGCGCGGCGTCGACCTGCTGGCCTGGGAGACCTTTGGCCTGACCTGGGTCGGCGACGTCGTCAGCCAGTTGAAGCTCAAGGATGTTCGCACGTTTTCCACACCGTTCGGCCGCCTGCCGGATCTGGCGCAGGCCGATTTTGCCCGCGACGTCGTCTTCACCTGGAATGGCACGACCTCCGGCGTGCGCGTGCCGGATGGCGCCTGGATCCCGCAAGCGCGCGAAGGCTTGACGATTTGCGACGCGACCTCGGCCGCGTTCGCCATGGAGCTGCCGTGGGACAAGCTCGATGTCGTCACCTGGTCCTGGCAGAAGGTGCTGGGCGGCGAGGCGGCGCACGGCATGCTGGTGTTGAGCCCGCGCGCCGTGCAACGGCTTGAAACGTACACACCTTCCTGGCCCTTGCCAAAGCTCTTTCGCCTCACCAAGGGTGGCCGCATCGTCGAGGGCATCTTCCAGGGCGAGACCATCAACACGCCGTCGATGCTGTGCGTCGAAGACGCGGTCGACGGCCTGGACTGGGCGGAGTCGATCGGCGGCCTGCCCGCACTGATCGCGAGGAGCGAGGCGAACTTGCAGGTGCTGGAAGCCTGGCAGGCGCGCACGCCGTGGATCCGCTTTCTTGCCGAAGACGACGCGACGCGCTCCTGCACGTCGGTGTGCTTCGCCTTCTGCGCGCCGTGGATCCTGGCCCTGGCGGAGGCGGCGCAGCAGGATTTCCAGAAGAAGTTCGTGGCCTTGTTGGAGGCGGAGCGCGCCGGCCTGGATCTCGGCGCCTACCGCGACGCGCCGGCCGGCCTGCGCATCTGGTGCGGCGCAACGGTGGAAACCGCCGATGTGCAAGCGCTTTTGCCGTGGCTGGATTGGGCGTACGCGCAGCTGGCGCCGGCTGCCTGACGCCTCAGAACCGCCCGCTCAGCGCCAGCCCGGCGGCGCCCGAGGGACCGGCGAACGGCACAAGCACCATTGTCGTTTCAATCGGTTGCGCGCTGAGGAGCGCTTGGCCGGCGTCCATCACTGGCCGGCCGTGCGCGCGCTGCCAATCGCGCAACTCCTCCTGCCCGCGCGCGCGCCGCACGTGGCCCAAGATGGCAAAGCCGAGGCCAGCGGCCGCGGCGACACCATTGAACATGCAAAATCCGCAGTTGCCTTGGTCGCCGCTGGTGGCGGCCTCCGACAGCAGGAAGATCGTCGCGCCGGTGCCGAACAGCACCCAGCCGAAGGTCTGCAGGCCGCGACCGGGGACGTCCGGCATCGCGTCGATGTCGATGTGGGATGCCACGCGCGTCGGCCGGCGCACGGGCGCCTTCTTGGTCGCGGCGGCAGGCGCAGCGACCGGCGGCGTCGTCGGCA
>CAIXAA010000450.1 GCA_903917305.1 uncultured Myxococcales bacterium
ATGTCGATGTTCAAGCGCAACTGCCCTGGACGCAACGGTTCTGCCGTGACCTGGACGCGGGCTTCATCGTAGCCGCTGCGCTGGTAGATGGCCTCCAGGGCGTCGCGCTGGCGCTGCAGGGCGGACAAGCCATCGGGCGTGCCGATGTCGAGCACGTCGCCCGGGCGCAGGATGAGCTTGGAGCGCAGCTCGTCTTCGAACAGCACCTTGTTGCCGCGGATCGCCACGTCGCGCACGAAGTCGTTGCCGGTGACGGCAAAAGCGATGCGCGCCCGGCCGCTGACGTCCGCCTCGCAGGAGACCTCCACCGTCTTGAAATACGTGAGCTTGAGCAGGCGCTTGTAGGCCGTGCGCAGCTGCTCGGGCTTCAAGGGCAGGCCTTGGTGCAGGTCGGTCAGCGACAGCGTCTGCTGCGCGATCCACGCCTCGGAGCACCTTGCGTTCTCACAGCCTTCCAGGGCGACATGGGCGATCGGTCGGCCCAGGCACGTCTTTTCCGCAGCCGCGATGCCGGCGTCGCCCGCGAACTGCCGCGCCTTGCTCAGCGCGTTCAGATCCGTCGCCGTGATGCCCAGCGGCAGCGGCGCCACGGTGGCCGTCACCTGCCCCGGCAGCTGCACCGGCCGCGCCAGCTGCGCCCACGCCGCGCCCGGCAAAAGCGCGACGAGCAGCCCCAGCAGGGCCAGCATCATGCGCAGCGCTCGTGTCGGCAGGTCGTGCATCAGTTGAGGGGCACCCGGTAGCGAAGCTTGGATTCGTAGATGTCGATGACCTGCGACTGCGTCGTGTCCGTCGAGGAGTCCTGGCGCCGCCACAAGCCGTTCAAGCTCAAGCGGTCGGAGATGCGGAAGGCGAACGTCGCGGCGTAGCGCTTGTCCGTGCCGGTGTGCACGCGCATCGACAAGAGGATGTTCTTGCCGACCTTCTTGGACGCCACGCCGTCGACGCCGCCGGCCGGATCCCAGTCGATCGAGACCGTGTCGACAAGGCCCTTCAAGACGCGCTTGGACAGGTCGGCGGCGAATTCGCCCAGCAGCAGGTTGGTGTTGATCGACGGTGCCGCGCCGCCCGCCGTGTCCGTGGGCCGGCGGCCCGTCAGGATGAGGTACTGCACATCCGCCTCGCTGTCGCCCTTGTTGGAGGAGAAGTGGATGGCGAAGTTGTTGGAGTCATCGCTCCAGAAGCCGGTGATGCTCACGAAAACCGTCACGATTTCCGTCGAGGCGCTGGTGTCGAGCGTCAAGTCCTGGCCCAGGCCGGTGGCGGTGCGGGCCACGCCGGGGGCGGTGCGCAGCGGGATGTCGGCCTTGAGGCGCAAGTCCAGGTAGGGCCGCTTGGGGTCGCCGTTGAAGTCCAAGGAGCCCTGCTCGACATCGAACACGACGTTGGCCAGCGAGTACGTGATCTGGCTGCCGCTGGCGTCCATGATCTTGGCGCGGTCGTAGATCCGCATGTCGCCGAGCGTTCCGCCGATGCGCAGGTTGAATTCGCTGACGAGGTCCGCCTTGCCGAGCGAAAAGCGGCTGGTGATGTCGAAGTTGGCGCCGCGCACGCGCAAGTCCAGGCCGAGGTCGAGCAGCCACGGGAACGTCTCGGTGATCGGCCGCGAGTAGCTCTCCACCTGCCGCTCGCCGACGTTGCCGACCAGGCTGTTGAGCTTGTCGAACGACTTGAAGTAGTTGCCCTCGGTCACGTCGACGATGCCCGCCAGCAGCAGCTCGCGCTTGTCGGAATCCGCCAGATCGCTGCCGGTCAGGTGCAGATCCGGCGAGAACACCATGCTGTATTCCTTGGGGGAGTTCTGTGGAATGTCCGTGCCGCCAAGGAAAATATCCAATGATTCAGGGAGATTGTTGTGTAGTTCGATGTGGCCCCAGGTCCAGAAGGCGCCTTCCTCCAGCGTGCCGGCCAGGCGGTGCGTGCGCGGGATGCGCAGGCTCATGCGCCCGCCTTCGCCCGACGTGATCTCGACGCGCCCGCCCTCGGCCAGTACGACGTCGCGGCCAAAATGCCGAGGCGAAATGCGGCTCGCCCGCGTCTGCACCGCGCCCTGGATGCGCAGGTCGCTCAGCGCGCCCTCGACGCGCAATCGGCCTTTGCCCTGGCGCGCGCTCTCCAGGCAATTCGAGCGCTCGTCGATGCTGACCGTCAAATCCGACAGGATGTCGAGGCGCATGTCCAGGCCCGCCAGCGTCTGCGC